>CBFGYT010000307.1:0-2233 GCA_965653065.1 uncultured bacterium
TCAGTAATCATCCCAAATTATGGAGTTATAACAGCATGCTAAACACAGCAGACAAAAATGAAATTATTAAGAAGTTTCAACGTAAAGAAGGCGACGTGGGCTCTCCGGAAGTACAAATTGCATTATTAAGCGCACGTATTCGTGGCTTACAAGATCATTTCACGGCCAATAAAAAAGATCGCCATTCTCGTCGTGGCTTAATGAAAATGGTATCGCATCGCAAAAAGTTATTAACTTATTTGCAAAGAGAAAATAAAGCAACTTATCAAAAACTGATTGCAGAGTTAGATATACGCGGTTAAAGATGTTATTAAAAAGAGGTTAAATTTGTGAGTATTGTAACAAAATCCTTCCAGTATGGAAGTCATACAGTGAAATTAGAAACTGGAGTCATTGCCAGACAAGCAACTGGCTCAGTGATAGTGCGTATGGGAGACACCGTGGTGATGGTCACTGTCGTCGGACAAAAAGACGATGCTGCCGACCGAGATTTTTTTCCATTAACGGTCAATTATATTGAAAAGAGTTATGCTGGCGGATTGATCCCCGGCGGCTATTTCAAACGGGAAGGTCGTCCCACAGAGCGCGAAGTTTTAACTTCACGTTTAATTGATAGACCATTACGTCCTATGTTTCCGGAAGGATTTAGACAAGAAGTACAAATTGTTGCGACGGTGTTATCGGTTGATCCCAATATTAATCCAGATGTACCTTCTTTAATTGGTGCATCCGCTGCATTGGCGGTTTCAGGAATTCCATTTCATGGACCAGTCGCTGCAGCGCGAGTAGGCTATGTCAACGGACAATATGTGTTGAATCCTTCTAAAGCACAATTAGTGGATTCACAGTTAGATTTAGTCGTTGCCGGCGCAAGCGATGCTATTTTAATGGTGGAATCCGAAGCAAAAGAATTATCAGAAGATGTGATGTTAGGCGCTGTGATGTTTGGTCATCAGCAAATGCAAGTCGCGATCGAAGCCATTCGTGCCTTAGCACAAGACGCCGGTACAACGGGATGGCAATGGCAAGCTGCTAATGTAGATACCGAAGTAGCAAACGCTATTCAAACACAACATTATAATGATATTGTTAAAGCCTATGAAGTTGTCGATAAAAAAGCACGTCATGATAAATTAGATGACATTCGTGCCGTCATTAATACTGCTTTTGCAGTAGAAGGCGATGAAAAACGACAAAAAGATATTATCAAGATTGTCGGTGATTTAGAAAGTCGTGCCGTCCGTGAAAAAGTATTAGCCGGCGGACCACGTATTGATGCGCGTGCGTTAAATCAAATTCGTCCTATCTCGATTCAAACCAGTGTATTACCGCGTACCCATGGCTCTGCCTTATTTACGCGCGGTGAAACGCAAGCAATAGTCGTTACGACATTAGGAACAGGTAAAGATGCACAATTGATCGATGATATCGATGGTGGGCGTAAAGAAACATTCATGTTACATTATAATTTTCCGCCTTATTCCGTTGGTGAAGTGGGTATGTTAGGTTCTCCTAAGCGTCGCGAAATTGGGCATGGTAATTTAGCACGTCGTGCATTACAAGCTGTATTGCCTGATCAATTAGAATTTCCTTATGTATTGCGTGTCGTTTCTGAAATCACGGAATCCAATGGTTCTAGCTCTATGGCCTCTGTTTGTGGCGGTAGTTTATCGTTAATGGATGCTGGTGTGCCAATCAAAGCGCCGGTTGCAGGTATTGCCATGGGCTTAGTCAAAGAAGGTGAACGCTTTGCCATTTTAAGTGATATCTTAGGTGATGAAGATCATTTAGGCGATATGGATTTCAAAGTGGCAGGAACTTCTGCCGGTGTGACCGCTTTGCAAATGGATATCAAAATCACAGGCATCACTGAAGAAATTATGCGTGTCGCATTAAAGCAAGCCAAAGAAGGTCGCATGCACATCTTAGGTGAAATGGCGAAAGCACTAACAGCGCCTCGTGAAGAAATGTCAGATTACGCGCCACGTATGACGACGATGCAAATTCCAGTCGATAAAATTAAAGATGTGATCGGCAAAGGTGGCGTCACCATTCGTGGTTTGGTTGAAGAATTAGGTGTTACTATTGATATCGATGATGAGGGTATTGTAAAAATTGCTTCAGTCAGTGGTGAAGCTGCGAAAGAAGCAAAACGTCGTATTGAATTAATTACAGCTGAAAGCAACTTATCAAAAACTGATTGCAGAGTTAGATATACGCGGTTAAAGATGTT
>CBFGYT010000308.1:0-2232 GCA_965653065.1 uncultured bacterium
ACAACACTTAGAGAATATACGTCACGATTTAGAGGAAAATCTAAAAGTCGAGCATCAAAAGATTACTCAAGGGGATGATTTGGCTCCGGGCGTATTAAAAATAGTGAAAGTCTATATGGCTGTAAAACGTCGTATTCAACCTGGCGATAAAATGGCTGGACGACATGGTAACAAAGGGGTTATCTCTAATATTGTACCGGTAGAAGATATGCCTTACTTGGAAGATGGAACGCCCGTGGATATCGTATTAAATCCATTAGGGGTACCGTCGCGTATGAACGTAGGGCAAGTGTTAGAAACGCATTTGGGATGGGCGGCAAAAGAGTTAGGACGTAAAATTCGTCATCTTTTAGAAAACGTGCAAGAAATTCCAGCATTGCGTGACTACATGAAGAAAGTTTATACGTTAAGCTCTACGCAAACCGTTAATATTGATGCGTTAAATGATGATGAATTGTTAACGATCGCAGACAATTTAAAAGACGGTGTGCCTATCGCAACGCCGGTGTTTGATGGTGCGAAAGAAACTGAAATTAAAGATGCTTTGAAATTGGCGGGATTACCAGAGTCTGGTCAAGCGCAGTTAACCGATGGTCGTACTGGGATCCCATTTGAAAGACCTGTAACCGTAGGGTATATGTATATGCTGAAGTTAAACCACTTGGTGGATGACAAGATGCATGCACGTTCTACTGGGTCTTATAGTTTAGTGACACAACAACCGTTAGGCGGTAAAGCACAGTTTGGGGGTCAGCGCTTCGGGGAAATGGAAGTGTGGGCGTTAGAAGCCTATGGTGCTGCATATACTTTACAAGAAATGTTGACAGTGAAATCAGATGATGTTCGCGGGCGTACTAAGATGTATAAAAACATTGTGGATGGCGATCATCAAATGGCTGCAGGTATGCCAGAATCGTTTAACGTATTGGTAAGAGAAATTCGTTCTTTGGCCTTGGATGTAGAGTTAGATAGTTATTAATCACTGATTAATAGACTTACAGTCAAAGCGTGAAGAGTGTAATAGTTGATTAGCAAGAGAGAGTGTAAAAGATGGTAGATATGATGATGAATTCTCCGACTCCGGTAATGGGCGATTTGTTGAGTTATATGAAACAACAAGCGCAGATCTTAGAAGTAGACCAAATTAAAATTGGCTTAGCTTCTCCCGATATGATCCGCTCACAATCTTTCGGTGAAGTATTAAAATCAGAAACTTATAATTACCGTACTTTTAGGCCAGAACGAGATGGCTTATTTTGCGCTAAGATTTTTGGTCCTATCAAAAACTATGAATGTTTGTGTGGTAAATACAAACGTAAAAAACATCATGGTGTGGTGTGCGAAAAATGTGGTACTGAAGTTACTGAAACGAAAGTACGTAGAGAGCGTATGGGGCATATTGAATTGGCTTGCCCAGTCGCACATATTTGGTTCTTAAAATCACTGCCTTCTCGTATTGGTTTAGCATTAGATATGACTTTACGTGATATTGAACGTGTTCTTTACTTTGAAGCATTTGTTGTGACCGAACCCGGTATGACGTCATTAACCAAAGGGCAATTGTTATCGGATGAAGAATATCTCGATGCGATTGAACAATATGGCGATGAATTCGAAGCCTATATGGGTGCCGAAGCGGTCCAAAAATTACTGCAAGGAATTAATTTAGAAGAAGAAGTGGCGATGATACGAGAACTGTTGCCAACGACGAATTCTGAAACTAAGCAAAAGAAATATACCAAGCGATTGAAACTGCTAGAAGCTTTTTTAGCGTCTGGCAATCGTCCTGATTGGATGATTTTATCCGTATTGCCCGTATTACCACCCGATTTACGTCCTTTAGTACCATTAGATGGTGGACGATTCGCCACTTCTGATTTGAATGATTTATATCGTCGCGTGATTAATCGTAATAATCGTCTAAAACGTTTATTGGAATTGAATGCGCCCGATATTATTGTGCGTAATGAAAAACGTATGTTGCAAGAAGCGGTCGATGCGTTATTTGATAATGGTCGACGCACGCGTGCGATTACAGGTTCTAATAAGCGTCCTTTAAAGTCTCTCTCCGATATGATTAAAGGGAAGCAAGGTCGTTTCCGTCAAAACTTATTAGGGAAACGCGTAGATTATTCTGGTCGTTCTGTGATTGTGGTTGGTCCTACACTAAAATTACATCAATGCGGTTTGCCGAAAAAAATGGCGTTAGAGTTATTTAAACCCTTTATTTTT
>CBFGYT010000309.1:0-2229 GCA_965653065.1 uncultured bacterium
AAACGATGTTCAGCACACAACAAGCTAAGATTTCAGCTTTAGATTCACATATATACTAGCTGCATCTTGTATTGCGGATTTTTATTTTCTTTGTCGCGCATTGTCAAAAATAAGCAGCCTATACTAAACACTCTTGAAGATGCAAATTTTATTTACCGTTTATCCAACGGAACAAAAGCTCGATTAGCTGGCCCTATATATTCAGCGCTAGGACGAATAATCTTATTATTTTGTCGTTGTTCAATAACATGTGCAGACCAACCCGCTATACGCGCAAAGACAAAAATAGGTGTAAAGAGCGGCGTTGGAATACCACAAAAGTGATAGGCTGCTGCACTGTAAAAATCAAGATTGGGGAACATATTCTTTTCTGAGCGCATCGTTTGCTCTATTGCTTCAGACACAGGGTAAATAACCGTATCATGACGCAATGCACTTAACTTTTTAGCCCATCCTTTAATAATATCGGAACGGGGATCGCGAATTTTATAAACCGCATGCCCAAATCCCATAATTTTTTCTTTGCGCGCTAATTTTTCTAATAAGCCAGCACGTGCTTTTTCTGGAGAATCATAACATTCAATCAATTCCATCGCGGCTTCATTGGCTCCACCATGCAAAGGACCCCGTAACGTGCCAATGGCAGAGGTAATTGCTGAATAAAAATCGGTTAATGTGGCTGTGGTGACACGTGCAGCAAATGTAGAGGCATTAAATTCGTGTTCCGCATATAAAATCAACGATTGATCGACGGCTTCTTGTACCATTGCTTCGGGTGTCGTTTGTAATAACATTTCTAAGAAGTGTCCGGCAATGCCTGTAGCATCACTACGCGTATCAATTTCACGCCCTAAATGATGCCATTGATACCAAAACATCACCATCGAAGGAAATAATGCCATTAAGCGATCGGCAATATCGCGCTGCTTTTCGGGAGAAGCTTCTGGCTCTATGGTCCCTAGAAATGCACATCCTACTTTTAATACATCCATAGGGTGCGCTGTTTTAGGAATTAATTTTAATACTGATTTTAATGCCGTTGGCAATTCGCGTAATTGTTTTAGTTTTTGTTGATAGTGTTGTAATTGTGCTTTATTAGGAAGTTCACCATAAATTAATAAATAAGCAATTTCTTCAAATGAAGCTTGCCCTACCATGTCTTCAATAGAATAGCCACGATAATGTAAACTATTGCCTTCGCTACCCACCGTACAAATTGCAGTTTGCCCTGCAGCAATTCCTTTTAATCCCGCAACTACTTCCGTCATATTGTCTCCTTATTTACTTAAAACCTAACCATTTCCAACTGAATGTGGGAAAATATATATTTGGCGCATTTTACTGCGACTTAGTCAGAGTGCTGAGTGACCTTAAAATGAGCTCGATGCAATGGGTTGATGATTCTCATCTAATGCCACAAAACTTTCTTTTAGCCAATAGCGTACAATCATAACACCTAAAATAAAAGTAATTGGCAAAATGCTCATCGCCAATTGATAATTTCCTATGGTAAAAATAGGTGACCCTTGCCACTTTTGCCCATCCCAAAACATCGCTAATAACATGCTAGCAAGCGGTTGAAAAATAGCACCACTGGCAACAACAAACATATTATTTAAGCCAATAGCAGTGCCCACTGTATCTTTAGAGTTTCTATCTTGTACTACGGCAAAGCTAAGCGATTGTCCCGAAGTAGAAACACCTAAGAAGAATAACCAAATCATTAAACTGAAATAAGATAAGTGTGGGTAATAGATTAGAACAGACACTGAAATAAGCCCTATTACCATACAAGCTGATAATAGTATATTGCGCGTTTTCCATAAATTTGATAAATAGCCCATGAAAGGACTACCAATCCCCATTCCTAACCAAAACCACATTAATAAGGACGACACTGTAGTTGCACTATAATGATAGGCTTGCATTAAGAAAGGTACGCCCCATAATTCTGCAAAAATAACCGATGGGATCCAAGATATAGTAGCATAGCAACCAATAGCCCAAGTTTGTGAACGCTTACAAACCGAGCCCAGCTTAGACAATACATTGGTATTGACGGCGGCCTGCATGGGCTTTTCTTTACGATGCGCTGGATAGTCTCGCACGACTAATAAGATAAGTGCGGCCAATCCAAAACCAATGCAAGCAATCACAAAAATAGAATGTCTCCATCCCGATGAGTCTTTGATACGCATACCAAGGATCGCCTTGATATTGAGAGAAAAA
>CBFGYT010000310.1:0-2225 GCA_965653065.1 uncultured bacterium
TCCCGCAAGATGGTATCATTATAATAGCAAAACTCCTAGCGCGGGAGAGGGGGTAAATCTCGCTTATCTCGCGTTTCGACTTTAGATTTACATATATATCTTCATTAATCTGCCGCATTATCCAACAAACTAGCATTGCCGCCTGCAGCCGTAGTATTCACTGACACTGTTTTCTCAGCACATAAGCGTGCTAAATAATAAGGCCCACCCGCTTTAGGGCCGGTGCCTGATAAGCCTTCGCCCCCAAAAGGCTGTACGCCAACAACAGCGCCTACCATATTGCGATTCACATACACATTACCTGCATGCACGCTATCTGTCAAATGTTGTATAGTATGATTAATACGGCTGTGAATACCAAAAGTTAATCCATATCCAGTAGCATTAATATCCGCCATCACTTTATCTAAGTCATTACTCTTATAGCGAATAACATGTAAAAATGGCCCAAACACTTCGCGCTTTAATTGCGATAGAGCGTTAATTTCGATCGCACGCGGTGCAAAATAAGTGCCTTGTTTTGTATCATCCGTTAATTCTACTTGATAAATTAATTTCGCTGCATTTTGCATATCATCAGCATGCGCTTGTAACATGGCTAAAGCATCTTTATCAATCACAGGGCCAATATCATTTTCCAAGAAAGAGGGATCGCCCACTTTTAAGGTTGCCATAGCGCCTTTTAACATGGTAATGATTTTATCGGCTACATCATCTTGTACATACAACACGCGTAATGCAGAGCAGCGTTGCCCAGCACTGCCAAAGGCTGACGTCACTGTATCTTTAATGACTTGTTCTGGCAAAGCAGAAGCGTCGACTATCATCGCATTTTGCCCACCCGTTTCAGCAATCAAGGGCACAATAGGTCCTTGGCGTTTTGCTAATTGTTGATTGATCAAGCGCGCCGTGTCTGTGGAACCCGTAAATAATACGCCAGCAATGTATTCGCTTGCCACCAATTGTGCGCCAACGACTTCGCCCGTGCCCGGTAATAATTGCATCACCGCTTTAGGAACTCCCGCTTCATGTAATAATGCCGTCGCTGCGGCCGCAATTAATGGCGTTTGTTCAGCGGGTTTGGCGATCACACAATTGCCACTCATTAAAGCAGCAGTCACCTGTCCTAAAAATATAGCTAAAGGGAAATTCCACGGACTAATACATACCATAATACCGCGACCTAATAAACGATATTCATTACGCTCGCCAGTAATGCCTTGCATTAATCGGGGCGCTAATTGTATCTCACCTTCTTTGGCATAATAACGGCAAAAATCGACTGCTTCGCGTACTTCTCCTATAGCATCATAAATGGTTTTTCCCGCTTCTTTGATCACAATACTCATTAAACGTGCACGATGTTCTTCTAACAGATCGGCCATTTTCAATAAAATTTTAGCTCGCGCTTCAGGAGAGGTATGACGCCACGCTTCTTTGGCTGCATTGGCGGCCACAAATGCATCTTGAAGATCTTTATCTGTGGCCAATTGCACATGCCCGACAATTTCTTGTCGATTGTGTGGATTGGTAATAGTGGTTTCTTTGCTAAAACGATAGTCGCCATTCACCATAGGGCCTGCTTGCCACGGCATGGTTTGACACGCCGCATTCATCTCGTCCATTAATGGTTTTAATTCGTTTGTGTTTGTCAAATCAACCCCCTTAGAATTCGCTCTTTTATCACTGCGCCCCATATAAATATCGATAGGGAGCACAATACGTGGATTACGTTTCGGCTCATCTTCAGCCACTAATGTTGTCGGTGCCATAATGAGTTTATCAATCGGCTCTTTTTTATCGGCAATGCGATTGACAAACGAACTGTTGGCACCATTTTCTAATAATCGTCGCACTAAGTACGCTAATAAATCTTC
The DNA here is from genome assembly GCA_965653065.1 of uncultured bacterium. GTDB lineage: Bacteria > Pseudomonadota > Gammaproteobacteria > UBA1113 > UBA1113 > VFKP01. The sequence goes on from CBFGYT010000310.1 coordinate 1,878, forward strand.
ATGGCCACCGACAGGCGCATAGACACGACACGGAATATTCAATTTATTACTGCCGACGATTTCATCGTATAACGGCCGCCCCATGCCATGTAAACACTGAAATTCAAAATCACATCTACTACCCACCATTTCTAAAATCGCTGCGGCACTATAGGCATTGTGTGTGGCAAATTGTGGGAAAAATTGTTTTTCATGTTGTAATAATTTACGCGCACAAGCTAAGAATGAAACATCGGTAGCACGTTTACGCGTGAAAACAGGATAATCATTAAAACCATTTTCTTGGCTAACTTTAATTTCACTATCCCAATAAGCCCCTTTTACTAAACGAATATTTATTTTTATATG
>CBFGYT010000311.1:0-2178 GCA_965653065.1 uncultured bacterium
TTTTAGTCGAATGCAATAAATTGTCGGCTTGATTACGCACGGTGACCAATTCATAGAATTTACGATCATCATCGGCATGTGCTTCTGCATCTTGCACCATCTTTTGCACTTCTTCTTCGGATAACCCGCTAGAAGCACGAATAACAATGGATTGCTCTTTACCGGTTGCTTTATCTTGTGCATGCACGTGTAAAATACCATTGGCATCGATGTCGAAGGTGACTTCGATTTGTGGCATACCGCGTGGCGCCGATGGAATACCCACTAAATCAAATCGACCTAATGATTTATTCGCAGAAGCCATTTCACGTTCACCTTGTAACACGTGAATCGTCACTGCGGTTTGATTGTCATCCGCTGTCGAAAACACTTGGCTTTTCTTTGTAGGAATGGTGCTATTCTTAGTGATGATCTTTGTCATCACACCACCCATGGTTTCAATCCCTAAAGACAATGGCGTCACGTCTAACAATAATACGTCTTTGACATCGCCCGCCAATACAGCCCCTTGAATTGCAGCACCGATGGCGACTGCTTCGTCAGGATTAACATCTTTACGTGGCTCTTTACCAAAGAATTCCGTCACCACTTCTTGTACCTTAGGCATACGAGTTTGTCCACCGACTAAAATGATGTCGGTAATATCAGACGTTTTCAAACCAGCGTCTTTCAATGCAATCTTACAAGGTTCGATCGTACGTTGAATTAAATCATCGACTAAAGATTCCAATTTAGCGCGCGTCATCTTGATGTTTAAATGTTTAGGACCAGAAGCATCGGCTGTAATATACGGTAAATTGATATCGGTTTGTTGCGAACTCGATAATTCAATCTTCGCTTTTTCAGCGGCTTCTTTCAAGCGTTGTAATGCGAGTGGATCTTGACGTAAATCTACACCACTGTCTTTCTTAAATTCATCGACTAAATAGTTAATGACGATTTGGTCGAAGTCAGCACCGCCTAAGAACGTATCACCATTGGTCGCCAATACTTCAAATTGATGATCCCCTTCCACATCGGCAATTTCAATGATAGAAATATCAAAGGTACCGCCCCCTAAGTCATATACGGCTACAACGCGATCGCCCCGCTTCTTATCCAAGCCATACGCTAATGCAGCGGCAGTCGGTTCGTTGATAATACGTTTTACTTCTAATCCCGCAATACGGCCAGCATCTTTAGTGGCTTGACGTTGCGCATCATTAAAGTACGCAGGCACGGTAATAACCGCTTCGGTTACGGGTTCGCCCAAATAATCTTCGGCAGTTTTTTTCATCTTACGTAATATTTGTGCGGAAATTTCCTGTGGTGACATGTCTTTGCCATCGACTCGGATCCACGCATCGCCATTTTTGGCAGCGACGATATCGTAAGGCACGTGTTTTTTAGCGTGCGCCACTTCGCCATCACTATCACGACGACCAATTAAGCGCTTATTCTCATAAATGGTTTCTTTAGGTTTAGTCACCATTTGACGTTTCGCTGCTTCCCCTACATCGATTTGTTCGCCAAAGGAAACAATAGACGGGGTCGTACGACGACCTTCGCTATTTTCAATCACCACGACTTTACCGCCACCTTCTGCGATGGCTACGCAAGAATTCGTAGTTCCTAAGTCTATGCCTATGATTTTACTCATGTTTTTACTCCAAACTATAATTGTCTTATATTGTTAATATGGGGGTGAGTCTTTAAATATCAAGTCTCTTTGCCACTATTGATAAACAAATAACCCCTTTACGATTCTTTAACTACAATGACTCGCGCAGGTCTAACCACACGCCCATGTAATACATAACCACGCTGGATCACGGCCATCACCTGACCTGCAGCATAGTCATGACTAGGCTGCATGGCGATTGCTTCATGGCGTTGCGGATCGTATTTTTCACCTAATGGACTAATAGGCTCTACACCAAAACGGCTCAATGCATCTATAATCATTTTATCGGTTAATTCCAACCCTTCACGCATGGCAGCAAATGCTTTTTCGCTCTGTTCAACGCTGTTTTCTAAGCCTTGATTTAATCCATCCAAAGCAGGCAATAACGCTTCAATTAATTTTTGCGTGCCATATTTTTGCATTTTTTGCACTTCTTGCTCTAAGCGTTTGCGCACATTGTCTTTTTCAGCTACTTCGCGCAAACGCTTAGAGCAAGAAGTGCAAAAAATGCAAAA
>CBFGYT010000312.1:0-2154 GCA_965653065.1 uncultured bacterium
GCCACAAAAATCCAGAAGAAGTCATTTGTGTTGCGCCTTCATGACGCGCTGCTTCATCTATCGTGGTTGTCTTCGTCGTTGACTTTTCATTGCTGAATAAATCTATCATTGGCATAGCACCTAGAGCATATAATAAAATCGCACCGTCAAAAAGAATGGCTGCAATGTGCCATCTAAAATAACACAGTATCCCTTGTATAATCGCAACGACAATTACTGCTGGCGCTAATGCCATTATCAATCCTAAAATACCTTTACCAAAAGGGGTTTTCCCCAACCATTTTTGGTGGTATGCAAAATAAGTAGTTAACCAGCTATAGTTACGCACCCATTTACCAATAGGGGTAAATCGATCTAACCCTAAGCAAAGCAAGAGGATGATAATTTTCATGGTAGTATCCTTTTAGTTAAACTCTTTGTTTTTTAATCTAGCCAAAAATCCTTGCCAGTCAAAAAATGGTCCTGGATCGTCTTTACGTCCCGGCGCAATATCACTGTGCCCAACGATTCTACCGCAATTAATAGCAGGAAAACATCCTTTTAGCGCAAATAGGAGCGTTTCTAATGACTCATATTGTTCAAAAGTAAAGCTATCGGTGACGCAGCCTTCTAATTCTATGCCAATTGAGTAATCATTGCACTGTTCTCGTCCTTGAAAAGACGACTTCCCTGCATGCCAAGCTCTATTATATATAGATACAAATTGCGTGATACCCCCTATTCTATCGACTAAAAAGTGGGCAGAGACAGTGTGATCGGCAATCGTCGTAAAATAAGGATGTTCGTCGATGGGCAATTCATTGGTAAATAGTTTTTCAATATAACCGCCCCCATACTCTGTCGGCGGCAAACTAATACAATGGATCACCACTAAATCAACTTCAGTCTTATCAGGACGCTCATTATAATTAGGTGAAGCAATGATGCAAACATTCTCTGCCCATCCTGTTTTAGAATCAATACGCATAATTAATCTCGTCGTAATTTGGCACTAAATGCCAATGGCGATGGGTATTTTAACACCACCCAATAAGAAGCCACTAAAAAAGTCATGATGGTCGCACTTTGAATTAAATTAGACGCTTCTCTAGAAATAAAGCCACTGCTACGCGCTAAATACGCCAGCAATAATGAAAATTCACTGTTCTGTGCTAAACGCACACCGATTTCCCAAGCTACCGGTTTGGATTCGCCCGACTTTTTTAATAGAACAGCAAATATAATCGGTTTTAGCGTCATCATCAATATCGCTAAGATCAATGCCGGCCAGAATAACTCGACCCCATAGTGCCAATTAAATCCCGCGCCTATTGAAAAGAAAAACATCACTAAGAAAAAATCTCGCAGTGGTTTTAAACTTTCAGCAACATAGAGTGCGATGGGACTGGCGGCAACGACAATACCGCCAATAAATGCACCTATTTCATAGGATAAATGCAACATGTGCGCCAATTGGGCGAAACTCAAACACCATCCTAACATCAATAAAAAAATATATTCGCGTATGTAATCGAAGCGTGCCAGTAATCGCCTTAGTATATGGCGTTCGGCAAAGTAACCCATCACCATTAATACTGGAAAAGAACTCAATGCACGAATGATCATCTCTGCAGACAAATTGCCACTGTCATTGACACTTTTTAATATTAATAAACAAACGATAGCAATAATATCTTGTAACAATAATATCCCTATCATCATATCGCCAATATGTTGATGGTGTAATACAGTGGTGGGTAATAATTTCAAGCCGATAATGGTACTGGAAAACATCATTGCCGCACCGACAATAATGGATTCCGTCAATGTTAATCCTATAAAATGCGCAACGCCAAATCCAATTGCTGCAAAAATTAAAGAACTCACTACCGCAACCCATGCCATACGACTAAATGTTTTCACAAAATCGTCTAACGATAAATTAAGTCCCAACAGAAATAATAGGAATACAATCCCTACTTCACCGGTTTGTTTGATTAATACCGGATCTGACATCAGTTTTAGACCCCAAGGACCAAACAGAGCCCCTAAAGCAATATACACGACTAATAAGGATTGACGTGTAAACAAGGCCAATGTCGCCATCATCGCCGCACCGGCGAAAATTAAGAAGATTGAAAAAACGACTAAGTTTTGATCCATGTAAGAGGTCTC
>CBFGYT010000313.1:0-2146 GCA_965653065.1 uncultured bacterium
GTAACCATTTTTGATAATCCTCAGGCTAGTGCAAAATCGGGGCAAAGCAGCCAGCATTACGGAGCACCTGTATTTCCGAAACTGTCAGTAGGAGGAATTGTATTTCTTAACAATGTAATAACGGGTGATCTTTCTATAGATTGCTCACATACAGTGAATGGGGTTCCTGTTTCAAATGGTGGGCAATCCATAAGCTCAGGATATCCTGGAATGTTTCAACCGCCGTCAACTGCGCGTGGTAGTGCATCGGCATCTACTCATAAAATAGGTTTAGAGGGAGCTAGAATTGGAGGTGATCTGAATATAACAACGTCTGCTAGTCGTGTAGACTTGACAAGAACTCATGTTGACGGTGCTCTTAATTTAGTTCAATGTGGCAATGAACCAGCCATCGCGCCAACAATAACATTTAGCCATCGAACGAAGTTGACGGGAGAAATACCCGAAAATACTGTGATCAGTATGATATCTAGCCCTAAACCCACTACGAGAGTGAATGGGTGTAGTAATTTGCGTTGTGAAAGCGCTAGGTCGTCCACTAGCTATGATTTAATTATTGACGGAAACCTCTCTAAAAATGTTACTATCAATATGCCTGATCACGGGGGCGCGATACAAATTATGGGTACGATAAGTGATGGTTTTAACGTTCAATCTAAAGGTCAAGTTAAGGTAAATATAAATGGTCGTGGCCATATTTATGGTAAGAAGGCAGAGTCGACAGCAACTAGTGCTCCTGGACAGCGCCAGGGCGATGCTATGACTGCAGCGGCGACACATGCTTCTGCGGCTCCTAGACCAGATAACGCACCTCAACCTGGTTTAGTACATAGAAGACTTGGTGGACCACAATAGTAATTAGTTCATACCAAACGCACTTGAAGATGCGAACTTAGGTTATGTACGATCGTTGGAGTACGTCATTGCGAGGAGCGAAGCGACGTGGCAATCCAGAGAATAATCTGCAGAACTGTGATAAATTCACTGGATTGCCACGCTGCGCTCGCAATGACGACTTTCATGTTCTGTGGTTAAACCTCGCGTCTCGAAGTGTTTCTGGTATAGTCGTTAAACTTTAGCGGTTGGACTTTCGCATCCACCACCAGGTAAGACAATACTTTCGGATCGGCGTTAACTCAGGATACGTGTGTTGCAAGCTAGAAAAATCATTTTGCGCCAACTGCAATTGCTTACGTTTTAATTTTGCTGCGATTAAAGAAGGATATTGCGTTGTCGCATCATTGCTGGGTAATGAAGATAAAGCACTTTGTAATGCAGCAAGCGCCTGATCGTTTTGCTGTTGTAACACCGTTTTCCAGTCTTGAGACGATAGCGTAGGCCAATCTATATTTAACGACAAAGGCAATAGAATAGATTCTTTTCGCAAATGATGACCTATATAAATAATTTGATCCATGAAACATAGAGCATGACCTAGAGCACGGCAATACTGTAGAGTAGCTGGTGAGCGAAATCCATACACATAGGAATACAGCATTTGCTTGACACCATAAGTACGCTGACTGTAAGTCACAAAGTCTTCTTCACTACAACAATGCGTCATTTGGCGTGCTACTTGTATGCCTTGCAAATATTCTTGCCAAACGATAGTCGGAATTTGATAAGGCTCGATTAACGCTTGTAGTGCAATTGTATCCGGATGAGTCGCTTGTTGATTGAACATGCGGGTGATTTCTTGTTGCCACCAAGCGCTTTTGACTTGAAATACGTCATCTTCTTTTAATTGTGTCATCGCGGATAGAGTTTGCAGCAACGTTTCTAATGCATATAAAGTTTGCTTTCTGTTTTTGTCTAAGAATAACCAGCTGTAATATAAATCACTGCCGGGTTTTACTGTTGTTTCATTCATATTACTGCCTCGTTGTTTTTAAGAGAGCGCATATATGCCGCTCATACTTCGAAATGCGAGATTTTAGCTAGTTGTGTGCTGAAGATCATTTATTCTTGGATTAAGCACAGATCCTTAATTTCGCCTCGATCTACCCCCTCTCCCGCGTTAGGAGCTTTGCTGGTATAACGACGCTTTTTGCGGGAGAGGGTTGGGGAGAGGGCTGGCGTGATGTTTCCATGCCCTCTCCCCAGCCCTCTCCCGTGCGATAGTATCATTATAATAGCAAAACTCCTA
>CBFGYT010000314.1:0-2145 GCA_965653065.1 uncultured bacterium
CCTATAATGGTTTCTTCGCCAATCGTACTGTGTGCACCGATGACGACATTTTCATTGATCACTGCATTTTTTTCGATGACAACATAAGGACCAATGGCAGCACTCGCCGCAACTTTGGCAGAAGGATCAATGATGGCCGTAGGATGAATCCCACTTTGGCTAGGACGATAACAAAATAATTGTGATACTTTGGCATACGCCAAATACGGATCGGCATGAACAAGAACTGGAATACGATCTTCAATATGCAACAACATATCCGCTGATGCAATAATAGCGCCCGCTTGTGTCGCTGTTAAATACTTTTTATATTTAGGTTGGCTGATAAAGGTCAGCTGATTTTGATTGGCTGTTTCTAAAGAGGCAAGACCGGTAATAGACCGATCTTGCCACCGACTATCGATGTCACATCCGATATGACGTGCAATTTCTGCTAATCGATATGATGTCATGTCAATGATTAACCTTAAGCCTTTTGTTGCTTCATTTGGTTAATCACGGCTTGGGTAATATCCACACGATCACTGTGGTAAGCCACATTTTCACGTTGGAAAATTAAATCCAAGTTTTGTTGTTTCGCGATTTGTGCTACGACTGCATCTACATTCTTTAACACTTTAGTCATTGCGTCATTTTGTGCAGTCTTAGCATCTTGGAAGTAATCTTGTTGCATACGACTTAAATCACGTTGCTCTTGTTCAATTTTACTTGCCAATTTTTGCTTATCGGCATCACTCATGACAGAACCATTGCGTGACATTTTATCGCTATCCGCTTTCAATGTATTTTGTAGTGCAACGATTTTATCCATACGGGGTTTAAATTGAGCTTCCAATTGCGCTTTCAATTGTTGCATTTGTGGATCAGCCTTTAATACCGCACCCAATTCAATAACACCAATTCTTGGGGAAGCGGCAACGCTTGCAGGAGCGGCAGCAGCAGCATTTGCAGCTGGCGCAGCAGCAGCGTTATCAGCAGCAAAAGTAGTGCTGGCTAAGCCTATGGCTAAAGTACCCATCAATGCTAGGGTTAATTTCTTCATCATTCTAAAAGTCTCCTTGGTTATTAAATACACAATATTTGGAAGCCCTCTTCCCATTCATTTCCTACTGGCTAGGGACTTATTGACAGTTTATTTATCAACAACCCCACTATAACGCTGCGAAGATAGCATATTGGGGACGGAAATTCAATAACGAACTGTAGAATTCCATTACAAGAATGACGTTCCGGCCGAGAATTGGAATACTTCCGTATCATCACCAGGTTGTTTATTCAATGGTTTCGCCAAGCTGAATATAATCGTTCCCATCGGTGTCTTCCATTCGCCTTGTACCCCTGTGGAATAACGTACAGGACCAGAATCTTCAGAAGTCGGTGCGCCATGGACGCTATACACATTACCGCCATCTAAGAAAGTGGTGACACGGAAACTATCGGGTGTAATCGGTGTTGGAACAATTAACTCTAAACTACCAACAGTCATCGCGTTACCACCGATAGTCGATAAAGATCCATCTGGATTCGTTGCTTTAGGACCAATGGAGAATGCTTCATAGCCGCGTATACCGCCCGAAGTACCTAATCCCCCAGCACCAAAGTTTTGGTAGAAAGGTAAATATTCTGTACCTAAAATGCCACCGCCATAGCCTAATTCACCGCGTAACGATACTATAAATCCATGGGTGATCGGTTGATACACACGTCCGGTATAATCTAATTTGTAATAATCAACATTATTAGCGCCACCGCCTGGCAAGGCTACACTGCCACTTAAAGAATGTGCATACCCACGCGTTGGGAAAATTGCTCTATCAAATCCATTGTGTCCCCAAGCAGACGTCAAATTCACATTATAAATAGATTCATGCGTAGGATAATCTAGAACTTGATTTGTGCCAGGCACCAACGGATCTTCATCCACATTGCGTTGCAATGGAATAGGCAATGTATAATCTTCCATAAAGTTGATGATTTCATCTGCTGCCCCATGCCCAACATTAAGCAAGGTTGCCGTATAGCCTATACCGGTGCTTAAATTATCTTCTTCACTGACGGGAAAACTGAAAAACATTTTCGCGCCATGGATCAATGGAAATGAAATGAAGTCATGTGGGTCGTCAAGGTCTCGAAGAAACTCTTCCG
>CBFGYT010000315.1:0-2143 GCA_965653065.1 uncultured bacterium
ATCCGCCGTGGTTATCTCCGCAGTGGCTACTTGCAGAGAAATCGGATCAGTTTTATCACGGCCTAATGCCAAGCTTGGGATCACTAAATTGCCAGTATGTTTAGGCGTTAATGTGATAGACCAAGTTTTTTGCTGCGAAGTCTTATTATTGATAATTTGAATGGCTTGACTGGTGGTCGTAGACACGACATTAAAATCTTGATTTAGTGGCGATAAATCGGGATCGTCATTAATATTACCATCTTCTGTGATCTGTAAAGTAAGCGAATCATTTAAAGACAATTGCGTATGATCAACACTGGTGATAGGTGCTGCAAAAATAAAAGGAGTCGTTGCTAAACTCAGCAACCCTAACATCAGCTGTTTTTTCATAGTGCTATTCTCCTTGTTGCTCTTGTGCGTAATCTCGTGCAAATTTCCGTTGTAATAATTCGCCCGGATCGTCATTGACATTTTGCAAAGCTTGCTCTTGCTGTTGATCGGAATTGTTAGTCGACTGACCTTGTGATTCTTTTTCTATGCTTTTATTATCTTCTGTCGAAGAAGGCTCGGAAGTGGATGGTTGCGCTGAATTGTCTGCTGGTTGTGTATCTTGTTGTTGTGAAGGCGTCGTATTAGCAGCGTTATCGGTAGAAGGCGACTTTTCTGATGAAGAGGTAGAAGGTTGTTCTGTATTATTAGGGGAGAGGTCTTGCAAAGTATCAGGTGTTGCATTCGTAGAATTAGACGGTGATTGCTCTTGAGTAGAGTCATTTTTATCAGAAGACTCAGACGATGAGCTGTTATTATTATTTGTTGAAGACGAATTATCTTGACTGCTATTTTTACTTTTTTCATAGTTCTGTTTAAAAGGAGGAGTCGCTTGTGGTTTAGGATGTTGCGACTGCAACATTTTTTTTAGTAAAGTACGATTAAATTGTGCGTCATCTAAATGGATATTTAAAGCCAAAGCTTGATCATAGGCATGAATAGCATCTTGATAACGGCCTAAGTGCGCTAAGGCATTTCCCTGATTATAAAAAGAAATCGCATCGTGCCCTTGACTAAAGGCTTGCAAAGCACGCTCGTAATCGCCCATACGATAATACGCAGTGCCTTGCCATTGTGGCATTGTAAATAATTGTGCGGCAACGGTAGGATCTCCCTGACTCAAAGCGCGATAGCCTTGTTGATTATGGGTTAGCCATAAATCATCCCAGGTTAAGGCATGTGCCTCTAGAGAAAAAGAAAATAACAGCGCAATAATACTAATACGAAGCATCTTCACTTCAACAACTCCTGTAACCGTCCTTTACGAAAAACCCATAATGCCAATAATAATACTGGCCATAACCAAATATATCCATTGTCTAACCAAATCTTTGTGGTTGCGTCATGTGTTTCGCTCGCTTTCTTTTGTGTACTCAAGGGATTTAATGTATTTAATATGGTATCAACAGGGGTATTGAGAGACCATAATTGCCCGCGCCCTGCTTTAGCTAAAGCGGCTAAAGCAGCTGGATTTAAACTGGTGATAACAATATTACCCGCCGCATCTTTTACTAAGCTGCCATCGGTATTGGTAATCGTGCTACGGGTGCTGCTGCCTATGGGCAACACATCGATATGAAAACCTTGTTGCGCTAATATTTTTGCAGTATTGATATCATTATCCGTTGGATTTTGTGTAGTGAATACCACAATGTGCCCAGTATGAATGCCGCTTTGTTGCAGTAACGCTTTTGCTTTCAACAAGGCGGGCGTTAATTGATATCCTTGTACTGGCATGATATTGGGAGACAAAGCACTGACTTGATTGACTAGTGTTTCACTGTCAGACGTTAATGGCGATACCACAAAAGGTTGTTGACTAAAAGCCAGCAAACCTGTTTGTCCTTCTTTTAAAGCATGTAATAAATCTAATAATTTAAATCGTGCGCGCGTTAATCGATTGGGCACGATATCGGTCGCGAGCGTTGCATTGGATAAATCAAACACAATGACGCGTGAAGCGTTTGATTGAAATACGGGCGCATTAATCGTTTTATAACAAGGCCCCGCCAAAGCAATGATAACCAATAAAAAAGATAAAAACACTAATACTTTTTTAAAAAAGATTAAACGGGAATGGTCGTTACTTTAGAGCTAAAAATACAGCCGAGTT
>CBFGYT010000316.1:0-2141 GCA_965653065.1 uncultured bacterium
GCCACCATGTTTTACCTATACCCACACTCCCCCATAAGTAAATGCCTGGAATTAAAGTACGCCGTGACCAAACTTGCCACCATTTCTTGTCATGATAGTGGTTGTATTCTTGCAGAAATCTTTCAAATAATTCTAAGGCTTGCTGTTGCAATAGATCCGCTTCAATCGCATTTTCTTGCACAAATTGATGATAACGTTCAATCAGCACGACTCTCTCCTTGCACGATAGGCGTAAAACACGTTTTTACAGTTTCACGCAATTCCACCAATCGTCCATGGAAAAAGTGTCCCGCAGCGGGGAAATCTATACGTTGTACCGTTTGTGATGTTTTCTCTAACCAATCATACACTGATTGTGGCGGCACGACTTCATCGGCATCGCCTTGAATTAAAAACCAAGGACAATGAATTGTATCTAATCCATTAAAATCATAATGTAATACTGCAGGTGCTATAGTTAATAACGCTTTTACATCGCCTCTATCCGCAGTCACTTTCGCTGCAATATAGGCACCAAACGAAAAACCACATAAAACCAAGCGAAAATGTAAATACTGTGTTTCTAGCCAATGGATCACTGCTTGTAAATCATCACATTCCCCTATAGCATTGCCAAATTTTCCTTCACTATGCCCTACTCCGCGATAATTAAATCGCAGCGCATGCATACCTAATTCGTTGCCAGCTTTGACCAGTGTGGTCACGACTTTATTATCCATAGTCCCCCCATATAAAGGGTGCGGATGACAAATCACCATAATCCAAGGGTTGGTGTTATGAGTATCCGTGAGGTGAAAGCACGCTTCTAATGCGCCCGTTGGGCCTGCAATCGTGATGTCTTGGGAGGTACTGTGCATAGTCTATCTATATAATAGGTGGATTTAGTTTTATTGTATTATTTATCATTTTGAAAGAGAAGTCAATTTTGTGTGAGCTGTTCATTTTTCAATTTGATATATACCGCTCGCCATTCGAAATGCGAACTTAAGTTAGAATAGTTGTGAATTGTCATCCTCGCGCACGCGAGGATCCAGTGAATAGTGCACAATACGTGAGTTATTCCTGGATCCCCGCGTGCGCGAGGATGACAATGTACAACAAAGCTAACCTAAGTTCGCATCTTCAAATGCATCAGACCTATATCTTCACTTCGTCAACAATCGCCCGCCTTCGACTGGCAAAATGACACCCGTCACATACGATGCCGTTGCTAAATACAACACGGCTTCGGCAATTTCTTCAGGTGTTCCCATTCGTTGTAAAGGAATATTAGCGAGTAGACTTTCTTTTTGTGTCAACGATAATTCTGCTTTATCTTCAGGCCATAAAATAGCCCCTGGTGCCACCGCATTGACACGAATATTCGGCGCTAATTCTTTAGCAAGACTTAAAGTTTGTTGTCGTAAAGCTGCTTTGGATTGGCAATAGAGACTATAATCGCGTAAAGGCTTTTCTGCATGGATATCTACGATATTAATGATGGCACCTTGGCTCTGCATTAAAGTATCTTTTGCCAAGAGCGACAATTGATAGGGCACAAATGCATTGACATGCATTAATTCTTGCCATTCACTTTCTGCAGATATTTGTAATTCTGTAGGATAAAACAAAGAGGCATTGTTGACCAACCCATGCAGCTTTCCTTTCCACGCAATCGCTTGTTGCATTAAATTTGATAAACTATCTTTACTTAAATCGGCTTGAATGACATAAGCCGAATCTGCGCGTTTGTTATTGAGCACTTCCTTTAATTGCAACGCTTCTTGTTTCGATTGGTTATAGTGAATAATGACATTAGCACCGGCTTGATGTAATACTTGCACAATCACTGCGCCAATACGTCGCGCACCGCCGGTAACCAAAACTGTTTTGTCCGATAAAGAATAGAAATTCATAGAATAACTCGAAAAAGTACTGTGGTTGCATTGTAGTGTATTTCAGGGATATAATCCATAGTCGTTATCTTTAGAAGTGCAAAGTTAACGACCGTCATTGCGAGGAGCGCAGCGACGTGGCAATCCAGAGAATAGTCCACAGTTCTGCAGTTTATTCACTGGATTGCCACGTCGCTGCGCTCCTCGCAATGACGACGTTCATGTTTCAATGCTCAACTACACATTTCGAATGGCGATCAGTATATA
>CBFGYT010000317.1:0-2133 GCA_965653065.1 uncultured bacterium
GGACGATTGGTATTATGTGATACATTAACCTATTGCGCGCGTTATAAACCAGAATTGGTATTGGATTTTGTAACTTTAACGGGTGCGATGGTCGTTGCTTTAGGCACTGAAACCTCTGGATTTTTCACGGACGATGAAGCATTAGCCACAGAATTAAATTATGCCGCAAAAGAAAGTTTAGACAGTGCTTGGCGCATGCCCTTGATTGCTTGTTTCAAAGATGATTTGAAAAGCAATTTTGCTGATCTTGCTAATATTGCACCGCATCGTTGGGGTGGCGCTATTGAAGCGGCTATCTTTTTAGCACAATTTACTAAAGAATTCCGTTGGGCTCATTTTGATATTGCCGGAACGGCTTGGACGATGGGCGCAAATAAAGGCTCAACAGCCAGACCTCTGCCTCTACTCATGCAATATCTCTATCAATACGCTTATAATAAGTCATGAGCATTGCTGTTGATTTTTATTTATTAAAAGACACTGCTGTACAAGCGATTGCGCTATTAGCGTGTCGCTTAGCAGAAAAAACAGTCGCCCATCATAAAACGGCTTATCTTTGTTGCGCCAATGACAATGATGTAAATGCCATTGATCAATTACTGTGGACTTTTAAAGAGGAAAGCTTTATTCCTCATGCCAAAGAAAATACTCTTGCAGCTAAAACCGCGCCTCTAGTTATTGGCTGGAATACTCAGTCTTTATCCCGTCAATATGATATTTTAATTAACTTACAATCTGAAATTCCAACTTATTGGCAAAGCGTCACTAGAATATTGGAACTAGTTGCCGCTGATCCAACACTAAAAGAACACAGTCGACGACGATACAAGTACTATCGCGAAGCCAATTGCCAATTACAATTACATGAATTATGAGGACTCTATGAGCGAACCGTTATCATCTCAATACTCTCCCGAAGCATTAGAAAAAGAGTGTTATGCCACGTGGGAAAAACAACAATACTTCAAACCCAGTGGTAAAGGCGATGCGTATTGCATTATGTTACCTCCACCCAATGTGACTGGTAGTTTACATATGGGTCATGGCTTTCAACACACTTTAATGGATATTTTAACTCGCTATCATCGCATGCAAGGCAATAATACCTTATGGCAACCGGGTACCGATCATGCAGGTATTTCTACGCAAATGGTGGTCGAACGTCAATTGGCAGAAAAAAACAAATCGCGCCACGATTTAGGTCGTGATGCATTTATCGATGCTATTTGGCAATGGAAGAAAATATCGGGCTCGCGGATCAGCGAACAAATGCGTGTGATGGGATCTTCTTGCGATTGGTCACGTGAGCGATTTACATTAGATGATGATCTATCTGCTGCCGTTAAAGAAGCTTTCATTGCATTATACAAGCAAGGCTATATTTATCGCGCCAAACATTTAATTAATTGGGATCCTAAATTATTAACGGCGATTTCTGACTTGGAAGTGATCACTGAAGAAGAAGATGGCTTCCTATGGCATATTCGTTATCCTGTGGTTGGATGTGATGATGAATTCATCGTCGCCACTACGCGTCCGGAAACTTTATTGGGGGACACGGCTGTTGCGGTACATCCTTATGATGAGCGTTATCGCCATTTGATTGGCAAACACGTTGCTCTACCTTTAACAGATCGCACTATTCTCATTATAGGCGATGAATCCATTGATATGAATTTTGGTACTGGTGTCGTTAAAGTGACTCCGGCACATGATTTTAATGATTATGAAATCGGCTTGCGTCATCAATTGCCGGTATTAAATATATTAACACCCGACGCGCATTTAAATGAAAATGTGCCACTCGCATATCAAGGCTTAGAACGCTTTGCCGCGCGTAAACAGATATTAGACGACTTAACTGCGCAAGGATTATTAATTAAAAGTCAACCACACAAATTACATATTCCGCGAGGCGATCGCTCGGGCGTTATCGTCGAGCCGTATTTAACGTATCAGTGGTTTGTTAAAATGTCTGATTTAGCAAAACCCGCCATCGCCGCTGTTGAAGAAGGAAAAATTAGTTTTGTACCTGGCAATTGGGAAAATACTTATTTTCAATGGTTAAACAATATTCATGATTGGTGTATCAGTCGACAACTGTGGTGGGGACAGAGGATTCCCGCATGGTAT
>CBFGYT010000318.1:0-2131 GCA_965653065.1 uncultured bacterium
ACCAATGCGCTAGTCAATAAAGTTTTTTCTGCTCTTTCTATTAAAGTAGTTTTTTGTGTGGGCTTTAGTAAATCGAATCCTTTTAACAGAGGAAAAAGGTTTGCAACAAACCCATGCACAGCCCCTAAGTGAATCACATCTGCTCCATACATATGTTGAATCCATGCGTAGCAATCGTGCTCGGGGTGATAATCCCAGATAGAAAATAAGTAGTCAGCATTTTTTTGAAATAGAGTAGCCCAACGCGCTTCTTGAGTTTTTTGAAACATAAACCAAGCGCATAGCATAGTCCCTGGTGCAGCCCACATCAATTCATTAATGGGATTATGAATATTGGCTTCTATGTTTTTTTCTAATTCCTCTAAAGCTTCTTTAGAGTTGAGTAATTTATAAATTAGTAAATTAACGCCTGCATATCCTAATAAATACCCTGGTGAATGCGGATCGATTTTCACTTTTGGATCAAACTCAGCAAAGGATACTGCTTGTTGATGAATTAACGGTTGTAGATATTCGCTGAAATCATACTTCGTCAATTGTGGGATCTGACTTTGTAATTCAGTTAATGCCCAGATTGTACCCGCCGCACCAAACCATAATCCGGTTAATGGTTTATGCAACTTATATTCATTTTGCAAATCCGGATGCACAGGCCAAAAATTCTCGCCAGCAAATGAATCTAATGCAATTTGGTTAATATCATAGATGGTTTGCCACGCTTTCTGCTCTGACCATAACTCCTGTGTGATAGATTCATGTCTATCTGGCATAAATAATTGCATCATAATTCCTCTTGGCTCTAGGGACATTCAACATACTATCACACTTAATTCCAATAAGAAAGAAATAACAAATCGAGTACTCTTATTTGATATGCTTTGATAAAGCGCTGTCTATGATTAAATCCACTACTTGAAGCAAAGACAATCCATTTGTATCTACACTATAATCAGCAGTTTTTTCATAGATAGGATTACGCTGCAAAGCCATCGCCTGTAGGGTTAACCTTATTTCTTTATCTTTTAACAATGGTCTACTATTTCTAGTGTCTTGCTGTATTCTTTTTAATTGCTCTTCTATACTCGCTTTTAAATAAATCATCATGCCATGTTGTTTCATCACTTCGATATTAACTGGATTTAAAATAATACCTGCCCCAGTGGCAATCACAGTATGTTGCATTTCTTTGGCTGTTTTTTGTAATAGATTCGTTTCTAACTCTCTAAAAAATGCTTCTCCGTGCTCAGCGAATATCGTGCTAATCGATTGGTTTTGTTGTGTTTCTATTAAGGCATCTATATCTATGAAGTTCCATTGTGTTTTTTCAGCAAGTAATACGCCTATGGTTGATTTACCGGCGCCAGTGGGGCCAATTATAAAAATATTTTTTTTGCTTGGTACAATCATTGTTGTCATCACTTTAACATTAAATCTCAAATATCGTCATAACTTAACTTCGCATTTCGAAGTACTCCTGACATATATAGTCATCGCACTTGAAGATGCGAGATTTTAGCTTGTTACGTGCTGAACATCATTTAATCTTGGATTAAGCACAGATTTCTAATTTCACCTCGATCTACCCCCTCTCCCGCGCTAGACGCTTTGCTGGTATAACGACGTTTTTTGCGGGAGAGGGGGCAGATCTCGCTTATCTCGCGGTTCAACTATATATTCAAAAAAACTTTTTTATACATCTCTTTTCAATTCTTCAAAAGCAATTTTAGTATCCGGATACACCCCCGTCCAAAAGAAAAATGCTTCAGCTGCTTGTTCAATCAACATGCCTAAGCCATTCATACACTGTTTCACTGAATAGAATCTCGCTTTATCTAAAATAGGCGTTTTTCCTGGCGTATATTTCAAATCATACACCAAAGAACAACCGCGAAAAATTGCTTCAGAGATTGGCAATGGCCAAGCCGTCGCAGGCATACAGTCAATGATAACATCTATCGTATCTTGAATATCTGCAAAAGAAACCGCACGAACATTTCCATATAAAGCAAATTCTTTTTCTAACGTCTCAGCTTTTGTTTGCGTCCTATTGACCAACAGCACTTCTCGAGGGTTTTCTTTTAACAGCAGATATAAAATACCGCGCGTAGCGCCTCCAGCACCTAAAATTAAT
>CBFGYT010000319.1:0-2118 GCA_965653065.1 uncultured bacterium
GTGGTGAAGAAAGTTCTCTCTGCGATAGACAGAAATTATTTGCAACTATTTCGTCAATGAAGTTTATTTGCGACACACCCTAGTATTATACACCAACCCTAATTGCGCTCTTACCAATAGTTGCGTATCATGCTTTTTTGGGGAGACGTGTGTGAAACTTTGTAACAAAAAAGAACAAGATAACAAGATAAATAGGGTATGGCAGTTTGCGCCGCTATCGCTTATTTTTTGTTCTATTTTAAGCTATGCAGAAACTACATCCTCCGCAGTTACCACAACTGGATCGTCAACTGCTACTACTGCAATTGAGTCCTCGGCATCTACGGCTGCAACCACCACAATGGCTATGCCAGCACAAACAACGGCTGACTCTTCTTCCTTAGATAAAAATAACTATCCGCATTTAGATTGGTCAGAAATGACGGCCATGCAATTAGCGACGCAATTGGGATTTGTGAAAGATGAGACTTCGCAACAAGTGTGTCGCGGCTATTATGTGGAGCCTACGTTTACGTCCGTCGATGCTGCTTTGCGCGCTGATCAAATTCCCATTCATGCCAGCGCCGATGAAAGCGAGTTGTCTTTAACTGGGACATCTGTGCTAAAAGGCAATGTTATTTTACAACAACCCAATCAAATGGTGGGTAGTGATCTATTATATATTAATCGCGATGAAAGCAGCGGCCATGTGGATAGTGTTGAAGCCTATGGCCATGTCTATTTGCGTAGGCCAGGAGAGTTGGTGATTGGCGATCATGGCTTTTTCAATTTAAGCGATAAAACCGGTGAAATGAATCAAGTATTGTATCGCCGTAGTTTAGTGAATACGCCAGATAATATTGAAACGTTAGATGATACACAATCTAAAGTGGGTGGGGTGAATGCGTGGGGAAATGCGACGCAATTTAATCAAGATGCTGCCGGGCTTATTACGATACAAAATGGCACTTATAGTACTTGCCCGCCATTAAATCATGTGTGGTCAGTGAAAGCCAGTAAAATTACATTAGATAGAGATAAGGGTACGGGCACTGCCACGCATGCGCGACTTTATTATAAAGAAATGCCCATATTTTATTTTCCATATATGACATTCCCAATTGATTCACGACGTAAATCGGGGTTTCTATTACCGAATATTAGCCATTCTTCAATCAATGGCATGGATGTTACGCTGCCGTATTATTTTAACTTGGCGCCCAATTACGATTTAACTTTTACGCCTGAATATATGTCTGAACGTGGGATTAATTTAAATGAAGATTTTCGCTATTTGAATTCCAATGGCAATGGCGATCTTCATGGCGCATTTTTACCGGATGATAGAGCATTTGCAGATTTTAAGAAAGATCAAGAACAACAATATGATTATGGATTATCTCCTGATACGCCGCCTACATTTAATACTCTAACAGAGACAGGGGATAATCGTTATTTTGTTTCTTGGAGTGACAATCGCCAATATGATGCGCATTGGACCTCTAATCTTTATTTGAATTACGCTGGAGATGATTATTATTTTCAAGATTTTCCTAGCGATCCTGCACAAACAACAGAAAATCAAATTCACAATATTGGAGATGTTGCATATCGTAGTGACCATTGGTATTTTACTACATTGATGGAAGGATACCAATCATTACATCCAATCAATGTGACTACAGTAGATAATCAATATGAGAAATTACCTGAAGTGGTATTAAATGCAAATTATCCGCAAGCTATCAGCGATGTTGATGTGGCTGTGAATAATCAGTTTGATTATTTTAATGAGTCAAAAACACCTGGTGCAGAAGAAGATCCTGTAGATGGCTCTCGTACTATCACCAATCCGCAGTTGACATTACCTTTATATTCTGCGAGCGGTTATTTGACACCCAATGTGCAGTTATCCGCAACGCAGTACACTTTGAAGAATCAACTTGAAGGAGAAGACAGTGATATTAACCGCGTCTTGCCCATTTATGATGTTGACTCGGGGTTATTTTTTGATAAAGATGGGGAGTTTCATGGACATGCCTATAAACAAACTTTAGAGCCACGGTTATACTATCTATATGTGCCTTATCGTAATCAAGATGATATGTGTCACGGTCAAGAGTCAACTCTTGAAGAATA
>CBFGYT010000320.1:0-2104 GCA_965653065.1 uncultured bacterium
TGATATTCAGAACACAACAAGCTAAAATTTCGATTTTAGATTCACATTCATTTTAAGGAGAAAAACATGAACGATGACTATTACAAAACATTTGCTAGACTAATGGCAGACACCTATACTTTGTATCTAAAAACACAAAATTACCATTGGCATGTGCGTGGACCGCATTTCAGAACACTACATTTAATGTTTGAAGAACAATATAATCAATTATTATTAGGCGTAGATACGTTAGCAGAGCGCATTATCACTTTAGGACATCCTGCGCCAGCGACGTTTGCTGAATTTAATGAATTACGCACTATCAACGAAGGTGACTCCACCAAAACTGCAGAGAAGATGGTTGCAGAATTGTGTGATGATCATGGTCAAATCATCAAAGATTTATATAAAGTCTTACAAATTGCACAGCAACATAATGACGAAGGTAGTGTGAATGTCATGAGTGATCGCATTACGGAACATGAAAAAATTAAATGGATGTTGGAAGCTTCGAGATTTTAGACATTACTTAAAGCCTATACCAAACGCACTTGAAGATGCGAAGCTAAAGTCGAAATATGAGATAAGCGAGATCTACCCCCTCTCCCGCGCTAAGGGTTTTGCTATTATAATGGTAGCATCTTGCGGGAGAGGGGGTAGATCGACGTGAAATTAAAGATCTGTGCTTAATCCAAGATTAAATGATGTTCAGCATACAACAAGCTAAAATTTCAACTTTAGATTCACTTCTTATCTACATCAACAAGCTTTGTCGTTGATCAAAATCTTCCAAGGCATATTCTAACAGTTTAGTCACTAACTCTTTGCCTTCTACGCCAGCCGCTTGCCACATGCGTGGATACATACTAAAAGCGGTAAAGCCTGGCATGGTATTTAATTCATTGATATAAACCTTGCCGCCATTGGCATAAAAGAAATCGACACGCGCTAAACCACGACAATCTAAGCAGCGATACGCCGCAATGGCTAATTGTTTAATTTCATCGCGTACGCTTTGTGGAATATCGGCTACGACGACAAATTCTGTGCCCGCATTGTCATCATATTTAGCAGTGAAATCATAAAAATCGCGTTTAATTAAAATTTCGCACGGATCAGTAACCAATGGAAAATCATTACCCATGACAGCACATTCAACTTCACGGCCACTCACTGCCGCTTCAATTAATATTTTACGATCATATTTAAATGCTTCTAACATAGCCGTTTTTAATTCTTCTTGGCGACGTACTTTGCTGATACCATAAGAAGAGCCTGTATTCGCTGGTTTTACAAAACAAGGAAATCCTATGTCTTCTAGTAAAGAGACAGTGTCTATTGTATCTAATTCATGTACATGCACAACTTTAAATGGGGCCACTGGAATATCTGCTTCACGCAATAATCGTTTAGAGACATCTTTATCCATGCCCAATGCCGCGCCTAAGCGATCGGCACCGACAAAAGGAATACTAAATAATTCTAATGCGCCTTGGATGGTGCCATCTTCACCATTGCGACCATGTAATACTGGAAAAACAATGTCGATGGGCTCACTGATTTCATTGGTGTGCACATGATACAGTTTGTGATCGGGCAATAATGTAATTAAATTATTTTTATCTGTATTGAGTTTAATAGGGAAAGTAAGATTAGGTTGTAAATACCAAAACCCCGTTTTTTTATCAATACCAATAGGGTAAACGGTATAACGAGTCGTATCGATACTGTTAATAATAAATTCTGCTGATTTTAATGCGATGTCATGCTCGGGAGATTGGCCACCAAATAGGATGGCAACATTCTTTTTCATTACTACTTATCCTTAATTAATAATTTTTCTAATAAACAAAAATAAATTTCACTTAACTCATATAAGTCATCCACGCGAACACATTCGTTAGTCTCGTGTATACCACTGTGACACAATCCTAATTCTATCACTTCTTTACAGTATTTCGCAATAAAACGGCCATCCGAAGTGCCGCCCGCTGTAGAGCGCTCTGGCGTGATACCACGCAATTGCTGCATCACTTCATCACAACACTGCAATAATGTTCCCGGCTGTGTTAAGAAGGGATCACCGCTTAAATCCCAGCTTAATTCATGACGCAAATTATGC
>CBFGYT010000321.1:0-2101 GCA_965653065.1 uncultured bacterium
ACTCCCTCTGATGTTAATACTCAATCTAGTGATAACAATAATCCTTCGACAATATTCAGCAATGAAATCACGCATACCCCAGACAAAGGCGTCAGCTTAAGCTTGCAGCAGGACACACTCTTATTAGCCGTGGCACAATTAAAATCTTATTATGCATTGAATGACAGTAATGCGGTTGCGTTAGAGTTGGATGGTGGCTCGCGAGTTATCAGAACGAATGGCACTTATGGGCTTGCTTTAAACGATCACAATCGCGTTAAAGTCACTGGCGAATATTTGCGTGAATCTTTAGAGTTTGATTTTTTAAGCGGTGATACTCGACAATGGGTGCAGCAAGGCGCCGTGGGCGCTGCGTATGAATATCTTTTAGGACAAGGCTTATTTCAAGATATTGCTATTGGTACACATTATTCACAAGCACAAAATAAAAACTTATCCGCTGTGACGATACCACTTTCTTCGGGCGGCTATCTAATTGACGAACGTCGTATCGCCGGAGGCAAAGATTTTAATGGTAATGCAGAAACAATGTTAAAGGTGTGGCGGGATGCGCTATTGAGTATAGGCCCAGATTACGATCGAGTTCGTTATGATATGCATTATGAAGATGCGGATGATCATGATACTGAAGGGTGGGGTGGTCATGCTCGTCTAAATCAACAATTAAAAAATAATTTTGATTTGCAATTGGATTCCACAGTGTCACAATTATTTGATACTTATGGTGTGGGATTCAATTGGCAATGGGCCACAAAAGGAAGTGCGCAATTATCCACGGGATTAAATAGCAGTTATACGCAAGACCATACCACAGACAGAAATTTTTGGACCAATGGTATTACTATTAGTGTAGTCTGGGATACGCTGCAAAATAAGAAATGGCTTTCCGAAGATAAAAAGAAAGCACTCGATGATGCTGTGCCATTAGCAACCTGGGTACAAACACCGGCAGTGCGCATGCCTGATGTATTGGCAGTAGCAGATGAATATATCAATGATGAATATGCTACGGGACCCGCAGCTCCTTTTGTGTCTGTAGAAGGTACTTGTCCATCGGGTACTGCTTTACAATTTAATAATGGCACGTATAGTGCAGCTGGCGGTTGGTATCAATCTTATCCTGCACAAGGCACTGCGCCAGCAACGCAATTATTTAGTCCCGCATTTGATTCTGCCAATATTATGACAGCACCTTCCGGTGCAGCCGCGTGTCTTTATACTCTGAACGGTAATGCTAGCACTAGCGTGATATTAGAAAATACCACTTTCGCAAAAGTACAAAGTGGAGCAGGAGACTGGCAATCTGGAGATCATTCGCAATTTTGGCCGACTGGCCAAACGCCCGCAGAGACTTGTATCGCGGTGCCAGACGAGTGTCAATTTCAAACGGTGGCTTAAGAGGTAAAAATTTTATTTATAAAAACTAAATTGCAATAAAGGAAATTGAAAAATGCCTAAGGGAAATTCATATAGACAACAACAAAAACAGCAAAGACGACAACAAGCGCGTCAGAATAAATTGGAAGAAAGGCGTGCTCAAGGAAGGCGATATCGTGAAGGCTATAATGGTGGATTTATTGATTCGAGTATTATGATTCAATTATGGAGAGTTTTTGCGGAACAAGAAGAACAACAAGAAGAACAACAAGAGCAACAAGAAGCACAGCAAGAACAACAAGAAGAACAGAAAATAAAAACCAATGCCAGTGAAAAATCGTATGCAAAAAAGAGTTCAAGAACAACTATAGTAGCTCCTCTTATATATACAGTCACTCTTTTATCAACGGTAGCTATGGCAGCTGCTGTTGCCAATTCTGAAATGACGTCAAAGAGGGCTTCTGGATCATCTCTAGCAAAAGGAGGGCGCACTGTTTCAGGAGTGAATAACACCAATCCTTTCGCTTCAATGGCGTTTATACCGCCAAAACAAAGAGCGAATATGAATCGTGCTCCTGTCGCGTCTAAAGTTCCGGCACCCAGCTCTGTGCGACAAAATGCACAGACAAAAGCGCCGACATCTGCAACAGTCTCTAAACGACAAAGTGCGCGAACAAAAATATCGACATCGGCGCCAGTCTCTGAACGACGAAGTGTGCGAACA
>CBFGYT010000322.1:0-2092 GCA_965653065.1 uncultured bacterium
CCGAATGTAGCACCGCCAGTAATACTTTTAATTTTGCCTTGATTCTCGTCACCGCAAGCTCTCGCTTTATCACTACATGTTCTAGAATCTTGTTCTACAGTCATAATACCCTCACTCATTTTTTTGATTAAAGAGCACATACTATATCATATCTTTTTAGAATTGTATATATAAAAGGCAGAATTGTGTTCTTTTATTTCTCTATAAAAATCAACACATTACTTTTATAAAAAAAAGGATTGATCATCACAGAAGATGAAAGTTATAGTGAATCTTACACTTATCGCGATACTACTTATGAGATAACGGTTATGTCTTGTTGGCAATGGTTATTGATGATGGAGCAGAAATGAAATTCACGTCAGACAACTCTAATCAATATCCATTTTAAATACACGCCTTCTAAAAAAGCACTATGTACAGGGTGATCGGCACCGGCACCGCCGGTTTTTAAAATCTGCACTTGCTTGCCTACGGCTAACGCTGCATCGCGTACGCAATTTTGTAGCATGTCTAGTGAAACGGCTTGTGAACAAGAACATGTTAATAGTAAGCCATCGATAGGTAACACGCGCAATGCGGCTTCGTTGAAGGCGGCATATTGTTTCAATGCTCTTCGCAGATCCTTGTGGCTAGGTGCTAACTTAGGTGGGTCTAAAATAATAAAGTCAAACTTTTGTGCTTGATTTAATGCGGCTAACGCTTCCATCTCATCAAATGAAATCGATAATTGATTTAAACTCGCGTTGTGTTTAGCTTGTTGAATAGCATTGCTGGATGAATCTACGCCTTGCACAAAGGCAGCGCCGCCTAAAGCGGCATGCAGGCTAAAGCCTCCCGAGAAACAACATATATCTAATACACGGCGACCTTTTGCTAACTGTTGTACTAATAATCGCGTTTCTCTTTGATCGCAATAAAAACCTGTTTTTTGTCCTTGGTAAGGATTGATTTCGTAAGTAATATTGTTTTCTAAGATAGAAATGTTTTTACTGGTTTCCATTTCAAATGGTTTATCCCAGCCTTCTTGTTTTAATATTTTCTCCATAGGCCGCCACACTAACGTGAATTGCGGCAACAATTCTTGAAATACTTGCGTGAATATATCGCGATGCACTAATGCCCATGCAGCAGTGACTGCAATCACCGCATGCGTGTTGAAAACATCTATCGTTATGCCAGATAAACCATCGCCTTCGCTATTTATCAAGCGATAAGCATTGGTATTTTCATTGGGTAACTGTAATAACTGGCGTAATGCGATCGCTTGTTGTAAGCGTAATCGCAAGGCTTCTTTCAAAGTAATTTCTTCACCAAAATGCAATAAGCGAATACGATATAAAGAATTGGGATTATAAACGCCTAGTCCAATCAATTGCCCACTGGCATCACACACGCGCACCCATTTGCCTAACGTTAACGTTGCCGGCCAATGATCGACGGCTTTAGGATACACCAAAGGATTGCCAGCCCAGAGTGGTTTGGCAAAGCCCGGTTTTAGCGTGATGGTTTTTAATTTCATTGTTTGTATGTTTTCCAGTTTTATAGATAGCGCAATATCTCAAATGCACCGAGGAATGTCAAATTTATCCTGGACCGCCACCACTATAAAACGGTGATTTTGGATAGGCCTTTCCTGGCGGTTGTCTACTACCAGCATCTCTATTCAGTGCTGCATTTTTATTATTAAGCGCTGTGTTTGCTTTTCTGAGCATATCATTAGTGTTTTTATAACCTCGATTACTACTCCTAAGCGCTTCGTTTTCACTTGTGAGCTTTTGCACAGAATATTCTAACGTTTTTACTTTATCTTGTAATTTATCAATCTCTTCACGTTTCTCATCAAGCTCTTTCTCTAATTCTTTATATTGCTCTTCTATGTCTTTTACTCTGCTTAAGTCGTCCATTAATATCTGTGTCTTTTGCTCGTCAACGCCTCTTGCTGTTATTTGTCTACCTAGACTTTCTATCTCAACTTCCTTATCGGCAATACTTTGCATCAGTTCTTTTTGCGTTGTTTCCATCTGTTCTATTTGAGAGACTAACTTATTTTTTTCTTCTTTTACTACATTTAACTGACGATTTAATTCGT
>CBFGYT010000323.1:0-2086 GCA_965653065.1 uncultured bacterium
TCCACTGTCCTAAACGTTCCTGTATATCCTACACTCCGTAGTAAAGATAAATTTGCTTCCGTAAAACTTTGATAATGCCCAACCAAATGCGGTGGGAAAGGAATATATTCTAATTGCCCGCGTCCTGCCTCTTTAATAATGGCACGCGCCACATCATTGAACGGTTGCGCTCGCCCTGTTCCTATATTAAATATCCCTCTGACTTGTGGGTTTTGCCATAACCAAATATTGACAGCGACTACATCATCGACATAAACAAAATCGCGTCGTTGCTCACCATCGCCATAGCCATCACAGCCTTGAAATAGGCGCACTGTATCGCCTTGTTTTAATTGCTGTTGTAAATGATAGGCAACACTGGCCATGCTCCCTTTATGATCTTCGCCAGGTCCATAGACATTAAAATAACGACAGCCTGCTATTTGACTTTCTGTTTGTGGCAATAAAGCACGCACCCATTGGTCGAATAAATATTTAGAATAGCCATAAACATTGATCGGTTTTTCGTAAGCAACATCTTCTTGAAAGATATGACCATTACCATAAACTGCAGCACTAGAGGCATAAATAAAAGGGATCTTACGTTGTTGTGCATAACGTAACAATTCCTTGGAATAAACATAATTATTGTCCATCATATAACGACCATCCCATTCCGTCGTCACTGAACAAGCGCCTTGATGAAAGATCACATCTATTGTATCCGTACTGCGTTTGGCTAATCCCGCCGCTAGAAAATAATCTTTATCTTCATAATCAGCGATGCGTACATTGGCTAAATTCACAAATTTCTTGCCATCGGTTAAGTCATCCACAGCCAAAATATCGTCATAGCCTAATGTGTTTAACGCTTTAATCAAGCGACTGCCGATGAATCCCGCGGCTCCTGTGACAATAATCATAATTTATTCCTCTAAATTTGTATCTGTTTTACTTCGAGATGTGAATATAAGTTAGGATAGTTAGTAACCGTCATTGCGAGGAGCGCAGCGACGTGGCAATCCAGTGAATGTCCACAGATCTGTGAGATATCTCTGGATTGCCACGTCGCTGCGCTCCTCGCAATGACGACTTTCATGTTCCGTATTAAACTTCACATTTCGAAGTGAAATAAGAATATCTTATTTACCTTTTAAACCTGTGTTATGCAAATTACTCTATAATCGCAGCTTCTTGCCTTATCTTCTCAATCACTGCTGTCGTAGAATATCCATTCACAAACGTTAAAAATTTAACTTCACCACCATTTGCAGTCACGGCTTTAGCGCCAGCAACCTCTTTGCCTTGCCAATCGCTGCCTTTGACTAAGATATCGGGAAGAATATGACTAATTAATTTTTCTGGTGTGATGTCGCTAAAGGGTACCACCCAATCGACGGCTTGCAATCCTGCTAATACTGCCATACGCGATGCCAACGGATTAATCGGTCTATGATCGCCTTTATTTTGCAAGCGCACAGAGTGATCATCATTGACCGCTACGACTAAATAATCTCCCAAGGCACGCGCTTCTTGTAAATACGCCACATGTCCAGGATGTAAAATATCAAAGCATCCATTGGTCATGACAACTTTGCGTCCGCGTTGTTGTGCTGAACGCACTAACGTTAATAACATGTCTTCATCAACAATATCGGCACCGCTACTTTGTTCTAAACGAATTTCATGAATGATTTCTTCCACATTCACTGTTGCCGTTCCCAATTTAGTAACGGCTAATCCTGCTGCCACATTGGCTAAAGTGACTGCGGTCGCCCAATCTATTCCCGAAGCAATGGCGGTCGCTAAAGTAGCAATCACCGTATCGCCCGCGCCTGTCACATCAAAGACTTCTTGTTTATGTGCGGTCAATGATAATGGCTCGCCTATCGCCGGCACAAATAACATGCCCTCCTTCCCGAGCGTAATTAAAATGTTTTCAAAAGAAAATTGTTTTAATAGTTTGCGCGCTTTATCAATGCGCTCTTGCTCGGTATGACAAACACCGACCACCATTTCAAATTCTTTACGGTTAGGAGTAATCACGGATGGGCCTTGATAAACTGAAAAATCCATATTTTTAGGATCAACTAATACGGGAACGGTG
>CBFGYT010000324.1:0-2083 GCA_965653065.1 uncultured bacterium
TTTTAGAGAAAGGTACCAAGGCTGAAAAAGACTTTTTATTTACTGCTGAACGTACAGATGCGGGAAGGGCTTTGCCTCCATACTATCTGGTCTATTTTTTATTTGTAAATCTCCTAAGTTACAAAAAACTTGGGTAGATTTGAAAAGGTTGCGTGGTCGATACCTATTGATTACAACGGAACCGCTTATTTATTAGAACATAGAAAGTTAGGAATGGGGTTATTTGCTTTAGACAAAATAAATCAAGAAGCTGAATGCCAAGAAATCGTCAAGAAAATAAATAAAGCTGTGAAGGCGGCTCAGCCATATTTTGAATGGATTGCGAATGAAGCTGCAAAGCATTCCGATTTAAATGTGCTAAATCACAGCCTACGGTTACACGGAAGGTATGTGTTTCTGGTAAATCTATATAAAGAAAAATTGCAAAAAAGTAATTCTAGAAAAGATAAAAAAATACGAACTCAGCATTCGAGCATTTCATGGAATACTCATATACCCTACTATGGTTATAAGCAAGAATCAGAATGGCTAGCACTCTCAGCAATAGATGCCTTTTATAGTTTTACTGAGCATGTGTTTATTCATGCCGCCATACTGAAAGGCTTATTGTTAACTGGTGAGGATGTGGCAAATTTAGCTGATAAAGACTGGGCATCGAAGTTCAAGTCATGTTTTGACGTTCAAGATCAAGATATAAAGCTCCATTATGATCAATTGGTTATGATAAAGCAGCAGATAAGAAATTATGTAGCTCACGGATCATTTGGAAAAAATGGAGAAGCTTTTCATATTCACTCTGGAGCAGGTGCTGTACCTTTGCTCATGCCCCACCAAAAAGGAAGTTCTCGTTTTTCTATTCAAAACGGAATTGAATTTAAGGAAGAAGAAGCGATAAAAGCTATACAAGAATTCATGAATTTTTATTGGGAGTCAAAAAATTTTCCTGAAGTAATTTACATACAGAGTAGTCTTCCGACTATTCTTCCTTATGCTTCAGACTCTACCTACAACAAAGCAATGTCATCAATTGAAGATATGGAAAGCTTTGTTGAATATCAGATTGGATTGCATGACAATGCCGCAAACATGGATTGGTGAAGTACATAACAAGCGCGTTAATTAAAATACTCGCAAGCTCGCGCCCTTTACGCAAGCATTATAAAATAATAGAAGATCAATTTTTTCTCATAAGAGCATATGACTATGTTTGATTAAGCTATTGAAAAACTTACTAAATAGGTTTAGACTAATCATAAATATCGTTTTCTTCTTAAAACTATTAAAACGCTATAAATGACACAAACATAACAGATCGAGGTATTAAGTGATTGATATATCAATAATAGACCAAGGTTCGATCCCCGCCATCCCACCAACTAATTAAACAATATCAAATACTTATTATGTTAAAACTGACCAAATTTGCGCATATTTGGTCATGTTCTAGTACAGTATTGTCAGCTTTTTTAGTCAGCATTTACGAATAAAGCAAGAAAACCCGGCATATCGCAAAAAAGACGCAAAAATATTGGTGCTATCTTGCGAATATGTTCATCAACTGCATCACCTTAACAACTGGCCACAACGCACGCACATCACGTGAGGGTGTGCCTGATGATGTGCTGGTAATTGTTGAGCAATGGTTATTGGAAATAATTAATACAGATCAACGATCACCCCTTCCCGTGGAAAAACTCAGCCATTATAGTGCTGTCGCTTTTGAGCAAGAGGGAGGTCTGATGGTTACTGTATATGGCCCCTTAAAGCAGCGCCAACAAGATCAGCCAGCCATCGCCGACATACCGCTAGTGACATTCGGGATAGCACAAAAACCACACCAGGCAGAATCACTATGGGCAGTGATGCTAGCAAACTTTGATCACCCAGCTGACATAAAACAGCCATCAACGCCATGGTGCGCAGTGGTCATGCATTCAACAATCATATCGCATCGAGACGCCATGCCATGGATAGCAGAATTTGAGCGTTGCGTTGCATGGGCTTGGATTATGCGTTAACCTAGTTTAGAGCAGTAAAGTTAAGTCTAAGTTGATATCACTACATTAACGCAATAACCATACTG
>CBFGYT010000325.1:0-2078 GCA_965653065.1 uncultured bacterium
CTAAAGTCAAAACGCGAGAACGGGTAACGGTTAGGCGTAAAACTTTAAAATACATTAGTCTAAAAAATAAGTAACTCTCTGCAATGCCGCAAAATCAAATTTCGAAAAGCAATCCCAAAAACAAAATAAATAATACTTTCGTTTCCTTTGTTTGGCTGACAGCTGTAAAATAATCAATTCGCGGCCACGATGGTTTACGTGTATAGACTCATAGTGATGAGACTCTCCAGGCAACCATAGAACAGCACGATATACGATATCAATACTATTGTCGCCATAAAAGGAAAGCTGTTGCAGACGATATAATGGCAATAAAGTTACAATGGCTAGAACACACAAAGTAACTTCTAAAATAATGGTAATAATAAGATAAGGTGAATAATAAATACTAGCGACACAGCTAATCCCATAGAGCAAACTATAAAAAAGCAATAATCGTTTAGACGGTTTTATTTCTAGCGTAAGCAATGATTTTCTCCACAAGAAGATGCTGTGCGGGTTCTTGTGGCTGCTGTCTGGCAATAAACCATTGATATAAGGTTGGATCGTCCAGTTCTAACATAGCAATGAAAGTTTCTTTTTCATCGTTAGTTAAGGCATCGTAACAATTTTCAAAAAAAGGTAATAATACTAAATCTAATTCTAACATACCACGACGGCATGCCCAGTAGAGCCTTGCTTTTTCGTTGCTGTTATTGGACATACTAGAGACCTATTTTACTTTTAAATATACAGTTTAATATCGAAAATGATCGATGTAATTAGAAACATCCCTTGCTTAATCGGTTTCAAAGGTCGCTTGTCATGGTTCAAACACGCCTTAAATACGTCCCTGTAGGCTCGGGCGTGGCATCCATGCCACTTACGGTTTGAACCATTGCCCAAGCGACCCTTAAAACCTAGAAGCTGTTCATTCGTTTATTCTTTCAAAGCGTCTACTCTTTATCTACTTTTCAATGTGGTTTTAAAACCTAATTGGTATATAATCATAGTTATGATACGATGATGTATCCTACTTGAAATGAGTATAAAAGACAAGATAATGCAAACTGCTTTCACACCGTTTTTGTCCAAATTTGGCGCTATTTCATTGAGCAATAATACACTCTATTATGAGCCATCGCCTCAAGAAGAAGGGAGCTATAACGCACATCTAGAACTTTGCCCTTTAATTAATTGGACATGGCTTAAAGTATCTGGGGAAGATGCACAAAAATTCCTGCAAGGGCAAATCACATATGATGTGAATGCCTTAAGCGAACACCATGGCGCATTTGCCGCACAGTGTAATCGCAAGGGGCAAACGATTGCAACTTTTTATATTTTCTTACGGCATAATGCATATTATTTGCATTTACCTAGTGCTTCTGCAGTATTACTACAAAAAGCCCTCAAGAGTTATGCGCTATTCTCTAAAGTCAATATAGAGTTACTTGAAGATTATGTCAGCATAGGTCTTGCTGGCAAGGACAGTGATAAAGCATTACGACAGATTTTAGGTTTAGAGCCCCCTGCTCTCTATCAACAATACACCCATGCATCGCTGGACTTACATCATATTCCTGGAAATACCACACGATTGATTTGTAGTGGTAGCATCGCTGCTATATGCGACTTTTGGCAAACCATGCAATCGCATCATCCGCTATTCATTAGTAACTCTAAATGGCAATACTATGATATAGACTGCCAATTACCTTTTCTGGATGCAAAAACGACGGCTTTATTCACACCGCATGCTTTATCATTAACAAATCACCACGGTATTAGTTTTACCAAAGGTTGTTATACTGGACAAGAAATTATTGCTAGAATGCATTACTTAGCGAGTGGCGGCAAACGTACTTTAAGTTATCGTGAGTATCCTGTGGACGTTATTTACCAACCAGGGGATGCTTTATTGGATGAACAGCAAAAAAGTATCGGTACAGTGATTTCAGTTTATGTTGATACTTTAGAAAATAAGCAATATATATTGGCTGTTTTAGATCAATCTTAGAAAAAAGGAAAATGAATATTTTAATATATATGTGAATCTAAAGTTGAAACGTGAGATAAGCGAGATCTACCCCCTCTCC
>CBFGYT010000326.1:0-2062 GCA_965653065.1 uncultured bacterium
GTAACGGCCGTAGGTGCCCCCTCGTAGATGTCCGGTACCCACATGTGAAATGGTGCGACCCCTAATTTGAATAACGCGCCAGCAGAAACAAATACTAAGCCAATGATGATCAACATAGGCTGTGTTCCTGCCGCTAAGTTCATCATCGACACCACATCGGTAATATTTAAACTTTGGCAAGCGCCATATAACAACGACATACCATAGAGCAATAACCCAGAAGCAATCGCACCCATAATAAAGTATTTAATAGCGGCTTCTTGGCATTTGTATTCCTCACTGCGCATCGCTATCATGGCATATAAAGGTAAAGAGAAAATTTCTAAGCCCAAATATAAAGTTAAAAAGCTATATGCAGAAGCTAATACTTGCATCCCCAACACGCTGAATAGCGCTAATAAATAAAATTCACCATGCATAATCTTTTTGTCGCGAATGTAGGCGCGGCTATACATCAGCACAAACACCGTCGACAATAAAATAAAAATCTTCAATAACGAAGCTTCTTGATTGAAAATAAAACTACCATCAAAGGTAATTTCATCAGGGCGACCGTATAAAGAAATAGAAATCGCCGTCGCCCCTAATAACGTCAATTGTGTCAAAAAATACGTAATACCACGATTCTTTTTATCAAAGAACACATACGCCAATAAGACAACGCAAATCATCCCTAAGGTAAAGAGTTCGCTGGCAGCGGGCATAAAATCAGGCACGGTAAAACTCATCATAATGATCTATATCCTATAATTTACTGGTCGTTGACAATTCTAATAAATGGCCAATACTGGCGTGAAATACATGGAGTAATGAATCGGGGTATACGCCGATAAAAATCACTAAAAAAGCTAATATGCCAAGCACCGTGTATTCAGGCAACTCTAAGTCATGCATTGATGCAACGCCTTCGGTCGTCACGGGACCAAAGAATACACGCTTATACAGCCATAACGTATATACTGCTGAAAATACCAAGGTAGTTGCAGCAAATAAGGTAATGATATAACTGGCTTTAAAGCTGCCTATGACAATTAAGAATTCACCGACAAACCCAGACGTTCCCGGCAAACCCACATTCGCTAATGCAAATAACATAAAGAATGCAGCAAATAACGGCATCTTATTGGCAACGCCGCCAAATGCGGTGATTTCTCGACTGTGTAATCTTTCATAAAGTACGCCCACGCCCAAGAACATGGCGCCGGTGCTAAACGCATGCGATAACATTTGCACCATACCACCTTCTAAAGTTAAATAAGCATCGTGTAGATCACCGGTATGCGCAATGATTTTATATATCACGAAACAGGCTAACGTCGTAAAACCCATGTGTGCTACGGAAGAATACGCAATTAATCGTTTCATATCGCTCTGCCCTATCGCCACAATCGCAATGTAAACAATTGCAATTAAAGATAAGACGATCATAAAGCCGGCTAAATGTTGGCTGGCATCGGGTGTGATCGGCAAACTAAAGCGTAAAATTCCATAAATACCCATTTTAAGCATCAATGCCGCTAACACCACCGAGCCACCCGCAGGCGCTTCGGTATGTGCATCGGGTAACCACGTATGCACTGGCCACATAGGAATTTTCACTGCAAATGCTAATAAGAAAGCAATGAAGATATATACTTGTTCCGTCATGGTTAATTTGATGCTATAAAAATCTAATATATAGAACGTATCGGTTTTAGTGCGTAAATACAGTAACGCAATTAACATTAACGCCGAGCCTAAAAAAGTATAGAGGAAGAATTTAATCGACGCATAGGTACGACGCGGCCCACCCCACATACCAATACAAAGATACATAGGAATAAGCATGCCTTCCCAAAAGACATAAAATAAGATCGCATCTAGCGATTCAAAAACGCCTACCATCATGCCTTGCATAATTAAAAACGCAGCCATATATTGGGCAACATTCTTTTTAATCGGTCGCCAAGATGCAATCACCACTAAAAACGTCGTGATGGTTGACAAGATAACCATCAACACAGAAATACCATCGACACCCAATTGATAATGCACACCAAATTTTGCAATCCAATCCATGTTT
>CBFGYT010000327.1:0-2061 GCA_965653065.1 uncultured bacterium
AAATAATGCTGCCGTGATCGCACCTGCATAACGGCTATTCCCACTATTATTTAAATCAGCAAAGGGACTTTTTATATATTCTTTATACGCGGGATACAACGGTAATGGCCATAGCCATTCTCCCGTTACTTCACTCATTTGTTGCAAGTCATTTTGTATCGTTTTATTTTCACAGAAAAACACAGGAATATCTGGGCCTAATGCCACTCGCGCGGCTCCTGTTAAAGTCGCAAAATCAATCACTAATTGACACGGTTCGCTGCCAGCTTCTACCAAAGCATCGGCTAAAATGAGTCGTCCTTCGGCATCGGTATTGCCAATTTCAACCGATAAGCCATTGCGTGTTACAAAAATATCACCCGGCTTATACGCTTTGCTACTGATGACGTTTTCCACAGCCGGGATTAAAACACGTAATTGGATAGGTAATTTTTGTAAAAGAATAATATGTGCCAAGCCTAATGCATGCGCCGCACCACCCATATCTTTTTTCATGAGCGCCATCGTATCGGCAGTTTTAATATCTAAGCCGCCAGAATCAAAGCAAACACCTTTGCCAATCAATACTAATAAAGGATCAGTCTCGCGACCAAAACGCAGATCAATAAATCTAGGCGCACGATTACTGCTGCGCCCCACTGCATGCACCAATGGATATCCTTCAGTTAACAAAGCATCGCCCACAATTTCTCGCATTGTTCCGGAAAATTGTTGACAAAATTCACGGCAATAGTCGGCTAATTGTTCTGGTCCTAAATCTTCAGTAGGGGTGTTAATTAAATCACGTACCACCGTAATAACATCTAACCACTGGCACGCTAAGCGCTCTGTTTCTTCTATGTGCAAACACGGTTTTGCTGATTCTTCAGCGCGACGATAGCGCTTAAATTGATATTGTGCCAATCCCCAAGAAAGCGCTAATTGACACAAAGCAGTTGACGTTAACGCTTCGCGGTTAAAAACATAATTTCCTGCTGGCAATGCTGTGGCAAGATGCGCACCGCTAAAACGTTTTTCAGGCGTATCACACACGAAAATCACTTCACTCAGCGCGCCGTCTTCACTGGGTAACAGCAACCATTTATCATTCTCACCTTTAAAATGATTGGCTTGTAACCAGTGTTGTATACGCGGCGATTGCTTTTCTTGCCATTGTGAGTAGTCTTTCGTGGTCACAACACGAATTGGGATCGCGTTTGGATTAGCAGTTAAACTAATGCCCTGCATTTATTCGCCTCCACACAATGCTTCTAATGCCGGCATATAAGGCTTATTCAATGCATCGGCCACTGCTTTATAAGTGACATGCCCATGATGCACATTTAACCCATTTAATAAATGCGGATCTTCTAATAATGCTTGTTTACTCCCTTTATTTGCTATTGCCAACACAAAAGGTAACGTCGCATTGTTTAATGCAAATGCGGCAGTGCGTGGCACAGCGCCTGGCATATTGGCAACGCAATAATGAATAATGCCTTCTTCGGAAAAAATTGGCTCAGCGTGTGTTGTGACGCGACTGGTTTCAAAGCAACCGCCTTGATCAATCGCCACATCGACTAAGACCGACCCTTTACGCATTTGTTTCAAGTGTTCGCGTGTTACTAATTTAGGTGCAGAGCCGCCAGGCACTAATACCGCACCAATGACTAAATCTGCATTAATCACTGCTTCATCAATCGCATGAGCAGTGGCATACAATGTATTTAACCGTGAAGCAAATTGTAAATCTAATTCTTTTAATCGTTTTAACGATTTATCCAATACCGTCACATGCGCTTCTTGACCGATTGCCATACGAATCGAATTGGTGCCAACCACACCACCGCCTAATATCACGACTCTTGCCGATGGCACGCCGGGCACGCCACCTAATAATACACCACTACCGCCTTGATGTTTTTCCAGGCAATGTGCGCCCGCTTGAATAGCCATGCGTCCGGCTACTTCACTCATAGGCGATAATAACGGCAATCCTTGGAAGCCATCGGTCACTGTTTCATAAGCAATTGCACAACAACCCGAAGCCACTAATAAGTCAGTTTGCATGGGATCCGGCGC
>CBFGYT010000328.1:0-2057 GCA_965653065.1 uncultured bacterium
CATAACTCCACCGCCATCGCAGTGGCTTCGCCGCCACCAATACATAAGCTGGCCACACCTTTTTTCAACTTATGCGCTTTTAATGCATGTAACAAAGTAACTAAAATGCGTGCGCCAGAAGCACCTATCGGATGCCCCAAGACGCAAGCCCCGCCATGGATATTTACTTTTTCAGGGGATAAGTGTAGTAACTTCATCGTGACCATAGTGACAACGGCAAAGGCTTCATTGATCTCAAATAGATCAACACTATTCATAGGCCATTGTGCTTTTTCTAATACTTTTTGGATGGCTTCGGCAGGCGCTGTGGTAAACCACGCAGGTTCTTGTGCATGCGTTGCATGTGCCACAATACGTGCCAAAGGGATCAGTTTTAATTCTTTGGCTTTAGATTCACGCATTAAAATCAATGCGGCGGCACCATCGGAAATAGAGCTGGAATTGGCCGCGGTGACTGTACCATCGGCGGAAAATGCTGGCTTTAGGGTTGGAATTTTGGCGATATTTGCTTTTTCTGGCCCTTCGTCATGGCGAATGATGACTTCACCTTGTTTTGTTTGAAATGCTACGGGCGTTATTTCATCATCAAATAGTCCTTTGCTGGTGGCTTCTTGTGCGCGCTTCACTGATTCAATAGCAAATAAGTCTTGGCTTTGGCGATCAAAGCCATATTCTCTAGCGGTTTCTTCCGCAAAAGCGCCCATCAATTTACCGGGCGTATAGGCATCCTCTAAGCCATCTAAGAACATATGATCGAATGTTTTTTGATGTCCCATGCGATAGCCTTGGCGTGCTTTGGGTAATAGATAGGGAGACTGTGACATCGATTCCATGCCGCCAGCAATACCGATTGCATAACTGCCCGCAATACTGTCGTGTACTTGCATCACGGCTTTCATGCCCGAACCACACATTTTATTGACGGTGACCGCGGGCGTACTCGTTGGTAATCCTGCTTTTAATGCCGCTTGTCTAGCCGGGGCTTGCCCTTGTCCTGCAGGTAAAACACATCCCATGACCACTTCACCAAACTGATTCTTTTGTAGCGAAGTATTTGCAATAGCTGCTTTAATGGCAGCAGCACCTAAATCAGATGCGGTCAATTGACTCAATTCTCCTAGAAACTGTCCCATAGGCGTGCGTATGGCACTGACGATGACAATTGGATCTTGCATAGTATGATTACTCCTGTTCATTAAATAATTCTCTACCAATTAACATGCGGCGAATTTCAGTGGTACCGGCACCAATTTCATATAATTTAGCATCCCGTAATAAGCGCCCGCAGGGGAATTCGTTGATATAGCCATTACCGCCTAAGCATTGGATCGCTTGCAAAGCCATTTGTGTAGCGCGCTCTGACGTATATAAAATCACGCTGGCAGCATCTTTACGCGTAATTCTATTGTTATCGCAGGCTTCGGCTGTTGCATACAGATAGCAACGACAAGCACTCAACGTGCTATACATATCGGCCAATTTACCTTGGATTAATTGAAATTCACCGATAGATTGATTGAATTGTTTGCGTTCATGTGTATAAGGCAAGACAACATCTAGACACGCTTGCATAATGCCTACAGGCCCAGCGGCGAGAATAACACGCTCATAATCTAATCCGCGCATTAACACGCGTGTGCCGCTATTTAATTCGCCTAAGATATTTTCTTTAGGAACTTCGCAATTATTAAAAACCAATTCGCATGTAGAAGAGCCGCGCATACCCAATTTATCCAGCTTTTGTGCGGTACTGATCCCTTTGAAATTTTTCTCCACAATAAAAGCGGTCACGCCATTTTTACCGGCTTTGTTATCGGTTTTAGCATAAACGACGATAACATCGGCTTGCGGACCGTTGGTGATCCACATTTTGTGACCATTTAATACATAATGGTCGCCTTTATCTTCGGCGCGCAATTGCATCGCTAATACATCTGAGCCGGCGCCGGTTTCACTCATGGCCAAAGCCCCAATGTGTTCGCCACTGACTAGTTTAGGTAGATATTTACTTTTTTGTGCGTGTGTGCCATTTAAAGAAATTTGATTGACGCATAAAT
>CBFGYT010000329.1:0-2051 GCA_965653065.1 uncultured bacterium
TCGCCCGTATCTTTGTCTTTCCACACTTCACTGGTGGCTACGGAGAGTGTTGTCATGGCTTCACCATTCGTCATATAACGTACTTCTGGATCAGCACCTAAATTTCCTACGAGAATTACTTTATTAATACCACGACCTGCCATTTCTTTACTCCTAAATTTAATTCTGTCTTCTCAGTTTAATTTGTATATTGTTTGCCATTCAAAATGCGAACTTAACAACTGGATTACCACGTCGCTGCGCTCCTCGCAATGACGGCTTTCCTATTTCAACGTCTGATATCGCATTTTGCAGAGCATTTATATAGATACCTAGAGTCAATCATATCCGCTTTGCTTTATAAAAGCGAGATACTTGATTAACTATCCGACGAAATAAGTGGTTCGCTTTCTAGCGTTGGAGATGATTTACACAAAAGACTAAAACTAAACCAAACAAACGCTAAACTTAGGCTAAAAATAAATACAGCAGTACTATTAATATGTCCATATAATAGGCCACCTAATACACCACCTATGAATATGCCTAGAAATTGACAGCTAGAATATAATCCCATCGCAGCGCCTTTGGCTGTTTTAGGCGCGATTTTAGAAATTTGTGCCGGCAATTCGGCTTCTAATACATTAAAAGCAATAAAAAATAGCGTTAAGATACTCGCGATACTCAATATAGAATTATGATACAGCATTAATAGCACTTGACTGGCTAACAATACCGCAATCATGACCGGTAATAATTGATGTGCGATTTTCTTACGATGTGAATAAGCGATAATGGGCAGTGCGATGACCAAAACAATCGCCACAATGGCTAAATAAAAAAGTGGGTTAGGGTGTTGATTGTGTAATAGAGTCGTTAATATTAAGGGTATAACAAAAAAATTAGCCGTTAAAATGGCGTGTTGTGCAAAAATACCAAAATTTAAGTACCACAATTGCTTATCTTTTAATAAACCTTTCATTTGCTTGATATGTGGGATCAATGCATCTCCGGCATGATATTGTCGTGGCGTGGGTACTTGACTGTATAAAATAAATATACCGCTCAAAGCGAGTAATGCGGTTAAAGCGAAAATAGCGCGTATGCTAAAGTAAAAGCTGATCATAGGGCCGACTATCAACGCGAGCGAAAAAGATAAACCAATGATCATGCCGATAATAGCCATCGCTTTAGAACGTTGTTCTTCACGCGTCACATCTGCCATTAAAGCAATTAAAGTACTGCCTATGGCGCCAGCCCCCTGCAAAGCGCGGCCAATAATGATACCATATATAGAATGAGTGCCAGCGGCAATTAAACTTCCTACCGCAAATAACAATAAACCAATGGTAATCATTCGTTTACGACCGAAGCGATCGGATAAAACACCAAAAGGCAGTTGCAGTAAAGCTTGCGTTAGTCCATAAATGCCTAAGGCAATGCCGCTTAAGTAGGCGGTTGCGTGAGGTAATTGGTGGGCATAGAGACTAAATGTGGGTAAAATCATGAACAATCCAAGTAAACGTGAGCCAAAAATGCACCCTAAGGCAAAGGTTGCACGGCGTTCATTCGGTGTCATTGCGTATATTTTACTCATATTGTATTTCCGCTTCGCTCACAGTAGGATGACTAGGCAGGTATTATAGCAAAAAGAGGAGAGAGAATGAATTCTATCGTCATTCGCGGTGCCAAAACGCATAATTTAAAGAATATTGATTTGACGTTACCACGCGATAAATTAATTGTCGTCACCGGATTATCAGGCTCCGGTAAATCATCATTAGCATTTGATACTTTATATGCCGAAGGGCAGCGGCGCTATGTAGAATCTTTATCGGCGTATGCCAGACAATTTTTATCGGTCATGGAAAAACCCGATGTCGATCATATTGAAGGATTATCGCCGGCGATTTCTATTGAACAAAAAGCAACGTCCCATAATCCGCGCTCCACGGTGGGAACCATCACGGAAATCTATGATTACTTGCGACTGTTATTTGCCAGAGTAGGGCAGCCGCATTGTCCTACGCATAAAATAGAATTAAAAGCACAAACCATCAGTCAAATGGTGG
>CBFGYT010000330.1:0-2029 GCA_965653065.1 uncultured bacterium
CATCATCTTCAAGTCGTCATACTCCCCGTGGAGAGAATACTTCATCTTCAAGTCATCATACTCCTCGTGGAGAGAAGGCTTCCTCTTCAAGTAGTTCTTCTCCTAGAGATGTTCAGCCTAATCACTATTCATTTTATAATAGCCGAGTGAGGAGCGAACAGACTTATCTTTATTTTAGAGTTGAGCCAAAGGCTATTAACTACCAGCAATATTCTTTGACAGAGGAACAGTCACAGAAGTACATAGATGATTTTTACTCAGAAATACAAAGACTTTTAAAAGATGAATCGTATGAAGAAATTAGTGCACGAGTAGCGTTAGTAGTATCAAAAGAGACTCTTCTCTTTAAGCGCATAGAAGCTTGTGTAAAAAGTACGGATAAAAATGATGATGAAAAGCTAAAACGAATTAAAGATTTTTTGGGTAAAGTGGTGTTGGTCAGAGAAGACGTTGTAAAACGCGGACAAGAAAAGCTTTGTGCAGAAGTACAAAAGTTATTTCAAACTAGAAAATCGCTGAAAACCAATTGCTTAACTAGTATTGATAGTAATGATAAGAAGAGAGCACAACGTATAGAAGATGCCTTAAAATATAAGCATATGTTAGTAGAAATTAATGCCACTCACTGTATATGGATCAAAGAACATAGAAACTTGCAGTGGGAAGAGTGCGCCATACAAAACTTGATAAAAAATGAAAAATTTAGCGCAAAGCTGTATGTTCCTGGAGTAAAGTCTTCTATCAAGTTCCGGGTGGATCTATCGGCATCAACACAAGAAGACGTTCCTGCGCCATCACCGCAAAAAAAGAAAGGCATATTTGGCCGTTGATAAATTTTGTGTAAGAGAAGATAAAGAGATACGGCAAAACCCTATATTCTGCCTTAAATTTGAACACGACATCTCCTTGACAGACCTTTCTTCAGGGCATATGATTAATAACACTTATTTTTAATTTAGGATTTATCTATGGCTACTCGTACACGGTTATTTGCGATAGGGGTTGTAGGCGTATTGGCCGTATCAGCCATTGCTTGGGCGGTATCAAATGGGAATAAAGCAGCGCCCGCAGCCAATAATTCGGCTCCGGCAGCACAATCGACTACTTCTAATACAAGTGCAGCGAGTTCAAGCAGTAACACTGCAAATAATGGTTCTATCGAAGCGACTTATAACAATTTAGTCAATAAAGTCACCAATGGACAAATTAAAGTAGAAAAACAATTTGTCGGTCCTGGCGATTTAGTCGGGTTAGTGGTGGTTTCCCCACAAGGACAAAAAGCAGTTGTATACGTAGATAAAGGCGCGCAATACATCATAGTGGGTAATGTGATCACAGCAGATGGCCAAAGTCGTACTTCTAGCGATACCGAAAAATATGTCAATAGTGAAATTGCACAAGCCGCTTGGGCCAATGCAGATAAAACAGCCTGGGTATTGGATGGTTCGCCTGATGCGAAACACATGATTTATGCTATCGGTGATCCTAATTGTTCAGCTTGCCATAAATTTTATACGGATACACGTCCTTATGTAGAAAAAGGCGATTTAGCGATCCGTTGGATTTGGGTTGGTTTCTTACGTCCTTCTAGCCCAGGTATGGCGATGGCTATTATCAGTGCGAAAGATCCTGCTGGATTGCTAAAACAAAATGAAAGTCAATTTAATAGCAGCACTGAGCAAGGTGGTATTAAACCTATAGAGAATCCGCCAGCAGACTTAAAAGCTAAGTTCGATAGCAATATGAAGTTTATGTCGGATCATCAATTTACAGTGACGCCAACGATTATTTACCAAGATAATCAAGGCCAAGCGCATACGATTATGGGGGCGTTACCAGAACCACAATTGAAACAAATGATTAATGGTGAGAACCCTACGAATTAGAGGACGATGAAATTGAAAAAACGTGATAAGAATTACGTCAGTGAAATGGATCGATTCTTAAGTGAATTAAGACAGACTGTCGCTGAATCTGAAAGTCAGCGACAGGAACGTGTGGAGTATGAGAAGTTGAACCGTTTACGGGA
>CBFGYT010000331.1:0-2026 GCA_965653065.1 uncultured bacterium
TATATGTGATCGGTATTTTAGTGGCGATGTTAACGGGTTTTATTTTGCAAAAAACGATCTTTAAACGTAGTGCGACACCTTATATTCAAGAATTGCCTATCTATCACCAACCACACTTAAAAACATTATGGTTATTGACTTGGCAACGATTACGCGGCTTTGTGTTACGTGCCGGAAAAATGATCGTCCCAGTTTGTATTTTGATTGGCAGTTTAAATAGTATTCCTTTAGCCAATAACACCACACCGTTATCTTGGTTAGGAAAAGCCATCACACCTATATTAAAGCCTATGGGTATTCCAGCAGATAATTGGCCCGCCAGCGTGAGTTTGATCACTGGGACTATGGCAAAAGAAGTGGTCGTCGGCAGTTTGAATACTTTGTACAGTCAAGATAATACAGCGAATGCGGTTCCTAGTGATTTTAATTTATCACACGCCTTGACTGCTGCTGTCACCACGACTGTATCGGGTATTGGCGATTTATTTTCTGCCGAAAAATTAAATCCTTTCACTGCTAATGAAGCAGACCATACGATGACGACTCAAGCAATGACCCAAATGCAACAAGCGTTTGGTGGCAAATTCGCTGCGTTTAGTTATCTGTTATTTGTATTACTCTACATTCCGTGTATTTCTACCATGGGGGTATTACATCGCGAAATTGGCGCGCGATTTGCGTGGCTTGCCACCTTGTGGAGTTTTGATATTGCATATGTGGTTGCCGTGATTTTCTATCAAAGTAGTCAACTGACCACCACACCTTTATCCGCACTCGCTTGGATCTTAAGCATCATGATGAGTCAAGCATTGGGTTTTGTTGGCCTACGCCTATGGGCAAACAAACCCAAAGCACAAAAATTAGTTCTAGGAAAAACATCATGAATCTACTACAACAAATTCGTGATAAATTATCACAACAAAAGCGTTTATCGTTAACGGCGCTGGCGCGTGCTTGTAATACTAGTGTAGATGATATGGATGCGCATTTACAGTTTTATGTACACAAAGGCTGGGTGTGTAAAAAAGAATTAGGCAAAGGCTGTCAGACAACATGTGGGCAATGTGATTTGTCAGCATTGGTAGTTTATGAGTGGGTTCGTTAACGATTACGAATTTTTGCAATTTCCGCTAAACTTAAGCCAGTCTCATGAGCGATAGTTTCATCATCGCAATGTTGTTTCATCATTTCAAGCGCTTTAAGAGTCGCTGCAATACTCTCCATTCTCGCATCTTCAATATAACTTCGTTGTGTTCTAACACCATCCCAATATTGGCTGTAACATTCAAGCTCACCC
This sequence comes from uncultured bacterium, assembly GCA_965653065.1. GTDB lineage: Bacteria > Pseudomonadota > Gammaproteobacteria > UBA1113 > UBA1113 > VFKP01. The sequence goes on from CBFGYT010000331.1 coordinate 1,298, forward strand.
GGACTATATGCTGCTTCCTCAGCTAAGGCTAAGGCTTGTTTAATTTCTGTGACTTCCAATAATTCTGCAGGAATTTCTTTTATATCTTCGCCCACTTCTGACATAAATCGTAACCATAATGCTTGTAATCTCTTTTCAGTAAACGTTTTAGGTGTGAATTTGGGCAGCTCAATAAATAACAGCTGAATATCTTCTAAATTCTTTTCTCGCCGTTCAGTGTGAATAAATTGATAATGGTGATACCAATGGTCTGTTTCTTTTTCAAAAATATCATTCACAATACCAAGGCCATAAACGGGTCGTAATAAATGATAGGCTTCACTGCGATTCAATTGACGTACATATGCCGTACTTGCGCCATATAATAGGCGTTGCATAAAACTGCTGGTCCATTGGATCTGCATTTCCACTATAAATATTCGCCCTTTGGCATCCTTACATTTTACATCCGTAATCGTATGCTTAAACTCTGGGATCACTGGAACTTGCTCATTGGCTAAATACGTTAACTCCACAATCAAGCCATCTTCCGGTAATGGCAAAATCGCATTTAAAAAGCTTTTTAAAATATCGGGGTGTTCGCCAAATATGCGTTTGAATACTAAGTCAATTTTCGGGTCTAGATAGCGCGTCATAGGCAGCACCATAAATCTTTTAATTAATAGAGATTATATGCAATATAAAGTGGCACTGCTAAAACCAAATGCTAAAGTTAAAGAAGGACTATGG
>CBFGYT010000332.1:0-2025 GCA_965653065.1 uncultured bacterium
GATGTTTGCCGGCTTGGAGCCTGCAATATATTATCAATAAGCATACTGATCCCAGTCAAACAGCGGCAATTCTATTTAGCAGTGGCAGTGAAGGATTACCCAAAGGTGTGGAATTAAGTCACCATAATATCATCAGTAATAACAAGCAAATGCCGTATTCTTTATATATTGATGATAACGATAAGCTATTAAATTGTTTACCCTTATTTCATGCCATGGGATTAACGATTACGTCACTACTGCCATTATTAGAAGGTATTCCAGTGGTGTGTTATGCAGATCCCACCGACGCGTTAGGCGTGGCGAAGGCCATTTGCCAACACAAAGTCACGATTCTTTGTAGTACGCAAACGATGTTTAATCTTTATGTGCGCAATAAGAAATGCCATCCTTTAATGTTGCAAAGCGTACGCGTGGCGCTTTCGGGGGCGGAAAAATTATTGGATAGCACGTATCAAGGATTTAAAGAAAAATTTAATGTCAATATTTTAGAAGGCTATGGAACGACAGAGAATTCTCCAGTTGTCAGTTGTAATTTACCGGATATTTTGATCCCAGAATATTGGCATATTCAAATGGGCGAGAAAAAAGGAAGTGTAGGTATGCCTATGCCAGGAACGCGCGTGAAAGTGATTGATCCTATCACCCATCAAGAATTATCGTTAGGAGAAGCTGGGTTACTGGTGATATCGGGGCCGCAATTAATGCTGGGCTATCTAGATGAGCCTGAAAAAAATAAAAATGCATTTATTTTATTAAATGAAGAGCGTTGGTATAATACCGGCGATAAAGGCTATTTAGATGAAGAAGGATTTATTTACATCGTTGATCGCTATTCGCGTTTTGCTAAGATTGGCGGTGAAATGGTGAGTTTGACCAGCGTGGAAAATAACTTACGCAATCATTTGGATGAAACGGTAGAGTGTATCGCCATCAACGTTCCGGATGATAAAAAAGGAGAAAGAATCGTGTTGCTACACAATGCACAAGATGTAGATTTCTCTGCTATTCAGAAGGCAATGTTACAAGCGGGAATTAACTCATTGCTATTGCCAAGTGAATATTGTTATAGTAGCGATATCCCCAAGCTTGGAACGGGGAAATTAGATTTTTCTATGGCGAAAAAGAGATTTTTACAAGGAATGAATCATGAGCAATCATCAACATAGATCATTAAAGCAAGAATTATTAGCACGAGCGTTAAAAGATATTGCCGATAAAGGCGTAGAGGAATTTAGCTTGCGCGAATTGGCTAAAGAATTACATGTATCGCATGCTTCTCCTTATAGACATTTTGCATCTAAAGAATCGTTAGTCAAAGAGTTAACTATACAAGGGTATGAAAATTTAAAAGCTTTCATGGAACATGTGATAGAGAAAATCGAAGATCCCGAACAGCAATTATATGAGTTAGCATTTACCTATATTAATTTTTTTGTTGAAAACAGAGCTTATTTTTCTTTAATGTATGAGCATCCTATCCTAGATGAAGTAATTAATGAAGAAATTATGCCGCATCGTGAACAAGCTTATAAGATATTAACGGGAATTATTCAAAATAATATGACAAAAGGGACTTTGCGCCAAGGCAATGTAGAAGAGTTTGCGTTTATGATGTGGGCGTATTTACATGGTGTTGTGTTGTTATGGCATAGACATCCTAAGCAACGACACGTTAGCTTTAGCCACGAAAAAATCTTGCATTATATGAAATTGTTTATGCAAGGATTTCGTTAAACTCAGTCTGTATCAATCGCTATCTAAAATGCGAGATTTAGCTGTGATAGTGAGTAACCGTCATTGCGAGGAGCGCAGCTTTGTTGCAATCCAGGAATAGCTCACAATTCTGCGATTTATTCACTGGATTGCTTCGCGAGTGCGCAATGACGATTTTCATGTTCCAATATTAAATTTGCATTTCGAAGTAAAACGGTACTCGGGGTGATAGGATTTGAACCTACGGCCCCTGCCTCCCGAAGGCAGTGCTCTACCAAACTGAGCTACACCCCGCGAAAGAAAGTATAC
>CBFGYT010000333.1:0-2024 GCA_965653065.1 uncultured bacterium
TAGAGATTGGATTTAAGATTTGTGCCACACGTGGCACAGCCAATGCACTGCAGGCAGCAGGCATAGAATGTAAGCGAGTCAATAAATATAGAGAAGGTAGACCGCATATTATCGATAGCATCAAAAATGATGAAATCGATTTCATTATTAACACCACGGAAGGACAAAAAGCGATATCCGATTCGTATACGATTCGGCGTAGTGCTTTGCAGCACCGTGTGTGTTATACCACCACTTTAGCGGGCGCAAAAGCATTAATTTTAGCAATGAAGTATCAGCACGATATTAAAGTTTGTGCGTTACAGACATTACACCAAAAAGAAGAGGTGATGTATGACGAATAAGAATCCAATGACTGTGGTAGGTGCTGCAGCATTGCAAAAAGAATTAGATGAATTAACTCGTGTGACGCGACGTGAAATCGTCGACGCAATTGCCGAAGCGCGTGCGCATGGCGATTTAAAAGAAAATGCAGAATATCATGCAGCGAAAGAACGACAAAGTTTTGTTGAAACACGCATTCAAGAATTGGAAGGCAAGTTATCTAATGCACAAATTATTGATGTGAGCAAACTTCCTAATTCAGGGCGCGTTATTTTTGGCGTGACCGTGCATTTAATCAACGTTGATACGGATGAAGAGATCCACTATCAAATCGTTGGTGAAGATGAAGCAAATATTAAAATTGGTAAGATCTCAGTAAATTCACCGTTAGCACGTGCGCTGATTGGCAAGGAACAAGGAGATACGGTGGATGTGAATACGCCCAGTGGCGTGTTGTGTTATGAAATTAGTGACGTATTATATCAATAAGGTAGGAGAAGAGAAGAGTGTATTTTAAAAAAATTATTTCTTTATCAGTTCTAGCAACAATGGGTGTAGCCGTATCAGGATCTGTGGTTGCGAGTTCCAATATAGATGGTAGTATTTTAAGAGAAGCCAGTACTTTAAATCCGAAAGTATTGCAATTAGCCGAAAAAGCTTTTTATTGTGCGAATAAACGGGGCTTAGTGAATAAACCCGTGTTAACGATTATTGATTATTCTGAGCCATCATCGCAGAAACGGTTATGGGTTATTGATATGGCCAAAGCCAAAGTCAAATTTAATGAATTGGTTGCTCATGGTCAAGGCAGTGGCGGTGCAACCGCGACTAAATTTTCTGATAGTCAAAACTCATTGGCATCTAGTTTAGGTGTATTTGTAACGAAACAACCTTACATAGGACACAATGGAATATCGTTACGAATTCAAGGACTAGAGCCAGGAATTAATGATCACGCTTTGCAGCGCAATGTAGTTTTTCATGGTGCTGATTATGTGAGTGAAGCGATTGCGGAATCACAAGGGCGTGTGGGTCGCAGTTGGGGATGTCCGGCATTAGCGCGCGATCAAGCAAAAGCGACTATTAATGAAATTCAAGGTGGATCTTTAGTATTTGCGTATTATCCGGATAAACATTGGCTGAAAGATTCTAGCTTTTTATCCTGTGGGTAGTTGTTTATTAGAATCTAATAGAGTAGAACACTAAATGTCATCCCCGCGCACGCGGGGATCCAGTTTAAATTCAAGTTTTTGCAATATTTTTAAGATCATGCTTAATCGTCTCGGAGAGGGCATGGAAAAATCGGCATTAAGATAACTATTATGCCTAACCGTCTCGCGACCCCGTTGCCGTTGTGTCAAACACGCCGTGAATACGTCCGTGTAGGCTCGGTCGCAGCATCCATGCTGCTCACGGTTTGACACAACTAAGCAACGACGTCGCAAGACTGGAATTTTTTACTTTGTATTATAGAAAAGTAGAAAACTTAATATATTAAGTAACCTCCGTTGTGCTTAATCGTCTCGTGACCTCATACTATTAAGTAACGTCTTTGGCGTTTTGTAGATATCATTTAATCTTGAATTGAGAATAGATTTTTATGAGCACGGATCCTTAATTTCACCTCGATCAGCCCCCTCTCCCGCGCTAGGAGTTTTGCTAGTGTAATGATGCTGTTCGCGGGAGAGGGTTGGGGAGAG
>CBFGYT010000334.1:0-2012 GCA_965653065.1 uncultured bacterium
GTCTGTTGATAAGACTCTTTAGCCTTAAAAATACTAGAGCCAGCGATAAATTCATTGGCACCGTGCATGGCGATTTCGGCAATATTAGACAATTGCACACCACCATCCACGGCTAAACGCACTTTGGATAAATGGTTTTGATCCAACCAGTGTCTCACTTCTTTGATTTTAGATAATGCACTGGGAATAAATTGTTGGCCACCAAAACCAGGATTCACTGACATGATTAAGATAATATCGATTTTATCCGCCACGTAATTCAAATAATCTAATGGCGTTGCTGGATTAAACGCGAGTCCTGCTTGCAATCCTTGCGAACGAATAAGTGCCAATGAGCGATCAATATGTTTAGACGCTTCCGGATGAAACACAATACTGCTGGCCCCGGCTTTAGCAAACGCCAAACTCAAACTATCGACATCGTCTACCATCAAATGCACATCGATAGGCGCAGTAATGCCTTCTTGACGCAACGCTTCACACACCACAGGACCTATCGTTAAGTTCGGTACATAATGATTGTCCATCACATCGAAATGAATGCAATCTGCGCCGGCGGCTAATACGTTAGTCACTTCTTCGCCTAAGCGAGCAAAGTTGGCGGATAAAATAGAAGGGGCGATTAAGTATGGTTTCATGGTACTTCCTTTTTACTGTTTTTTATATAGCTCTCAAATGTTCGTCGAAATGCGAAGTTAAATTATGATAGTTAGTAACCGTCATTGCGAGCTTGCGAAGCAATCCAGGGAATAAACCGCAGAATTGTGGGCTATTCTCTGGATTGCAACAAAGCTGCGCTCCTCGCAATGACGACATTCATGTTCTATGTTAAATCACGCACATATAAGTAAGCGGAATTTTAGCTTGTTGTGTGCTGAACATCATCTAATCTTGGATTAAGCACAGATCCTTAATTTCACCTCGATCTACCCCCTCTCCCGCGCTAGGAGTTTTGTTGGTATAACGACACTTTTTGCGGGAGAGGGGGTAGATCTCGCTTATTTCGCGGTTCGACTTTAGATTCACATATATATCTATTATACTAAAATATATTAGAATCTTTTCTCTATCGCGTCAAACAACAACGCACTCACATTAATTGAAAATGCCGCTTCCATCTCACGAATACACGTAGGGCTGGTAATATTAATTTCTGTTAAATAATCCCCTATCACATCTAAGCCCGCAAATAAAATGCCACGTTGTTTTAAAACTTTTCCCACCTCTTTTGCCATTGCTAAGTTAGAGTCAGAAATTGCTTGCCCTTTGGCACATCCCCCAGCGGCTAAATTAGCACGTGTTTCACCTTCTTTAGCAAACCGCGCTACCACATAAGGCAATGGCTCACCATCGACGACTAAAATACGTTTATCGCCATCACCAATAGCGCTAATATAGCGTTGTGCCATGATCATACGCTGCCCGTCTTGTGTCATCGTTTCTAAAATAACATTGACATTCGGATCTTTACGCGTGATTCTAAAAATAGAACTCCCGCCCATACTATCTAAAGGCTTTACAATAACATCTTCATGCTGCTGCAAGAACGCTTTTATTTTATGGTGATCGGCACTGACTAACGTCGGCGAAATATACTGGGGAAAATCATTAATAAAAAACTTTTCATTGGCATTGCGTAATGCTTCGGGTTTATTCACAACCAAAACCCCGGCTTTTTCCGCTAAATCCAATAAATACGTTACAAAAATATAACGCATATTAAACGGCGGATCTTGGCGCATTAAGATAACAGACATATCTTTCAGAGCAATCGATTGTATGGCTTCATAAGAAAACCATTTTGTTTCATCGCGAAACACCTTTAAACTACGCGCATCGGCAAATGCTTTGCCGTTTTCACTGTAAAGTTGCTCTGGTGTGGCATAAAATAATTGGTAGCCACGATCTTCAGCTTCCCATAACATTGCTAAAGTACTGTCTTTTTTATAATGGATCGATTCTATAGGATCCATGACCACCAAGAGCTTTCGCGTCATGATACATCCTTTAAT
>CBFGYT010000335.1:0-1979 GCA_965653065.1 uncultured bacterium
CGAGGAGCGCAGCGACGTGGCAATCCAGTGAATAATGCGCGGATTTGTGGCAATTTCACTGGATTGCTTCGCTGACGCTCGCAATGACGAGTTCCACCTATCATAACTTAACTTCGCACTTTGAAGTAGAATAGGTATACATCTTACTTATTTTCACCCGCTGTTTTTTTCCAATGTTCATAACACTTGGCACCACAAAAATACCAGACATAGGCTTCTCCTTCCGCCGTAATGGCTACTGATTCTGGAAATTCTTCTGCTGAAATTTCTTTTTGACAAGCGTGACAAGATAATGGAAATTCATTGAGTGCTTTGTTTTGCGCCATGATACTTACTCCATGTGATATTCATTTGAGTATAGTCAATTTTGTTAAAAAAAGAAGTGTGCTATACTCATCCGGCAAAAGTAAAGGGCTCTTTGGTTTGCTCAAAAAAAGAACTGTACGCTTAATTTATTTTCAAGGAGATTAACATGAAAAAGCAATTATTGATCGCGTTAGCCGGTATGGGTATGGCTGCATCGGTGTTAGCAGCTGATACGAGCACCAGTAATAATGCAAACACGACGACGAATATGAATTCAGGAACTCCTGTCACTGCACCGAGCAATCCCGCACCGCAAAATGCTACCCATTCTTCTACCAGTACTAGCACAGAGAAAAGTACCGAAGGCAAATGCGCTGCAGGTAAATGCTCCGCAGGAAATTGCAGTGGCACTCCTCAATCTAAATAAACCATTCTCTTTTCAAGCAACAGGTCTTGGCTTACGTCAAGATCTGTTATCTTCTTTACAACATAGCATCTATGAACAAACTCGCCCATGCACTATATTAGAATTAGCCCCTGAGAATTGGTGTGGTATGGGTGGTGTTAAAAAAAATTATTTAAATGAATTTGCTGAGCATTTCCAATTCTACTGTCATGGATTGTCTTTATCATTGGGCGGGCAAGCACCACTCAATATGTCTTTTTTAAAAGAAGTCAAAGCATTTTTAGAGCAATATAACGTAGTTTGTTACAGCGAACACTTGAGTTTTTCTAGCGATAAACACGGTATGCTTTATGACTTATTACCGCTACCATTTACAGAAGAAACCGTTCACTATGTTTCTAAACGCATTGCATTAGTACAAGATTTTTTACAAAGAAGAATTGCTATTGAAAATATCAGTTATTATATGACGTTGAACGATGAGCTAGATGAGCTCACATTTATAAACGCCGTATTAAATGAAGCAAACTGTGATTTACTTTTAGATGTGAACAATGTTTATGTCAATAGCCAAAATCATCATTATGATGCTAAAGCCTTTATAGATGCATTGCCTAGCGATAAAATTAAATATTTACATGTAGCTGGGCACCAGCAACAGTCATTGAAAAATTTTGATCTAGTAGAAGACGAAACTATTTTAATTGATACGCATCATTACCCAGTACCGACAGTCGTGTGGGATTTATTAGCGTATACGTATCATTGTTATGGTATCAAGCCTACTGTATTAGAGTGTGACAATGATATTCCCACTTGGCCTAAAGTGTGTGCTGAATTAACCTGTATTCAAGAAATAATTGAGAAGTCCTATGTCGATATCACAGCCGTTATTGAGTGATTATTTACGTCATGCAAGTCATGATTTAACACGTATCAAACGTGAAAAGATCTATTATCATTTGATGCGTGCGAATTTACGAGAAGTGTTAGCGAATGTTTATGCACGGGTAATCCAACAGATAGGCCATGAAAAATGGGCTTTTTTAATCGATCAGTTCTTACAACACCATACTGCAGAAACGCCCTATTTTTATCAATTGCCCGATGAATTTTTAAGCTTTTTATGGCATAATAACGGCCTGTATCAAGAGTGTCCGTGGGTATTTGCTTTAGCACATTTTGAATGGATGGAATTAGTAGCCAGTGTTGCCGATAGATCCATAGTTGCACAAAAAAAGTTAAATTTAGGGAGCGAAAGCGTCAT
>CBFGYT010000336.1:0-1978 GCA_965653065.1 uncultured bacterium
TTGACGACTTCAATTAAGGATTCGAAGACTTTATAACGACGGTCTAATTGAATATCGATTTGCCGTTGATTGTTATTGACTGATTCAATCATACGAATTAAACGATTATAAACAGCAATCATAAACGCAAAAAGTGCGATAATAATTACGATAAAAAGAATAGTCATACTGTGCTCCACGTGATATAGTCTGCACCATAGTATAGAAGGAAATGGCAGAAATAGCAACAAATTGTGTAAAACAGGAGCAGGTTATGACTAAGTCAACGCATCACTCGACAGACGAAGTACAAATATTAAGTGCCGCCTGGGGCATGGGTGCGCAAGTAGTGGGGTGTAGGCGAGGGCCAACTTATTTAGCTGAACAGCATGCGTTAGATACATTACCTTTTCCCATTCATTGGCAGCCTGTGGTGAAAGAGCCTAAAGAACGATTCGATCCGGTGATGGCGATTAGCCAATTGGCGTTACAAATCGCGCGTCAAGTCGATCATTGCGTGTTAAACAAGCAGCATTTTGTCACGATAGGCGGCGATCACAGTTGTGCTATTGGCACTTGGAGTGGCGCGGCACATGCGCTCGCATCTAAAGGCGATTTGGGGTTAATTTGGTTTGATGCGCATCAAGATGCGCATACCTTTGCAACCACACCCAGCAATTCTATTCATGGTATGCCGATTGCTTGTCTGTTAGGTTATGGCGAAGCACCCTTATTACATATTTTGCAAAAAGCACCGAAGATAAAACCGCAGCATCTTTGCCTGATTGGCGTGCGTAGTTATGAAGAAGGCGAGGCTGCGTTATTAGAAAAATTAGGCGTGCGCGTTTTCATGATGGATGAAGTCGTGCAAAAAGGGTTAGATCAAGTGATGCAAGAAGCGATGGCGATTGTCACTCAAGGGACGGTGGGATATGGTGTGAGTGTTGATTTGGATGCCTTAGATCCAGACGATGCGCCTGGTGTTTGTTCAAAGGTTGCCGGCGGACTGTACTCACAACATGTTGCGGATATTCTATCGCACTATGTACGCGGCGATAAACGGTTTATTGGCGCTGAAATTGCGGAATTTAATCCTGAGTTAGACAAAGAACACAAAACGGTAAAATGTATTCAATTATTGATGAATGCGTTTTTTGGGAAATAAGTAAATATATCGTTCGTCTTTTGAAATGCGAAGTTAAATTAATATTGTCGTATATTGTCATCCCCGCGCACGCGGGGATCCAGGAATAACCCACGATTTGTGCTATTTTCACTGGATCCCCGCGTGCGCGGGGATGACGGTCCAGAGAAACGATAATGTTACTGCGCATTTCAAAGTGAAATAGCAATCGTTATCACATAAGGTATAAAAATGACTAGTATTAGCAAAATCAAAGCTCGAGAAATTTTAGATTCCCGTGGGTTTCCCACTGTTGAAGCCGATGTGTATTTAGACAATGGCATGATGGGACGAGCCGCAGTGCCTTCGGGTGCGTCCACGGGTGTGCATGAAGCGTTGGAATTACGTGATCAAGATAAGACCCGATATTCTGGCAAGGGCGTATTAAAAGCAGTGCATCATATTGAGAGTAAAATACAAACCCGTTTACAAGGAATGGATGCCACCGATCAAGCCGCTATCGATGCAGCGTTAATTGCGCTCGATGGTACCCAAGATAAATCCAACTTAGGCGCTAATGCCTTATTAGCCGTTTCTTTAGCGGTGGCAAAAGCAGCAGCGAGCGCCAAACAACTCCCGTTATATCGTTATTTAAAAACACCGGGACCTTATGTATTGCCTGTTCCTTTGATGAATATCTTAAATGGGGGTGCGCATGCGGACAATACGGTGGATATCCAAGAATTTATGATCGTGCCTTTGGGCGCACCTTCTTTTAAAGAAGCATTGCGCTATGGCGCAGAAGTATTTCATGCTTTAAAAGCATTATTGAAACAAAAAGGGTTGGTTACCGCAGTAGGAGATGAAGGTGGGTTT
>CBFGYT010000337.1:0-1971 GCA_965653065.1 uncultured bacterium
GCCATGAGTTACTAAGCATAGACGGGAGTCGCTTTGGACCGTTCGCTGTAAGGTTATTATTTAATATTCCTTTTGCTCGTAATATTTGTTTTATAGGGAGAAATATGATAGATTTATATTTCTCCCTATAAAACTGATTGTGTAATTAAGTTTTCGGACTTAAAAGCGATTTCATTTCATCCAACGTCTCTAGAGCATCATTTTTAAAATTGTTTAAAGTGTTGTTATCAAGATTGAAAGGTTTATTTCTAAACATTCCGTACTTTAATGAAGGAAGCGTATTTTGGTCGCTTAGCAAGTCATCAACTTCTTGGTTAAATGCTATTAAAGCCTTCATGTTCAGTTTGTTTGCGGTTGGAGGAATAGTCATTAAAGGAAACATCGCGCAACTGGTTGCAGCAAACCATACTCTATCTTTGGGTGATAGAGTGCGAGTTTGTTGAGCGCTCCTATGTATTTGCCGTAATTCTAACTGTGCCATCTGTGCCAACTGTCTGGCATTTCTTTCTACTTGTGGTAATGCAAGAATTAGACCAGGCGTATTTGAAAAATCACGTATTGCGATAACTTGTGTGATTTCACTTCTTTGACAATAGGCTAATAACGTGTGCACACTATCATGCGTTGCGACCATATTTAAAAGAGGGTCAACATAAATTAAATTAGAATTGCGGTTAATGAATTCTTTTAGATCTGTACGGCTATTATGATTGATAGCACCACTACTACTTCCTCTACCGATCAAGAGAGGGTCATTCACTTTATTAAGATCGCCAATATAAGCCAATACATGCGTATTTTTTATTCCGGCCAAAAAAATTAGACCGATATTTTGTACTTGATATTGCCGAGCGTATTCAAAAATAAACCTTTGCGAAACTTCTTGGCATAATCCTATACCAAAGAAAGTAGCAGCTACATTTTTTGTGAGCTCTGGAGCTTGTCGTAGATCAATTTTTATTGCTACCGCATTTAAAGTGTTTCGAAGAGTATCTACAATATCTTGATTAAAATTAGTTATAATTTTCTCTTTTGCCATTTGGGTCAAGATAGCTTTAGCTTGTTTAATGTATTCTATTTTCATTATTGCTCTATTATAATTACCTTAAGACTCATTATATATTCATCTTTAATATTTTTCAATAGGGTTTTATAGTATGGAAAAGATTAACCTCTATAAGATAATAATATGCTAAATTCATATACTCTCAAGAGTAGAGTAATATATGATATAGTTGAAGTACTTACTGTTAGATAGCAGTAACTCATCATTTTAGAGTGAAATCACCATGAAACCAAAACCAGCTATCACATTACGACCACGCCAAAAAGACATTAATGCGACCATTGATTTACCCGGCTCAAAAAGCATTGCCAATCGCGTATTATTGCTGGCGGCGGTGAGTCGTGGCTGCAGTATTTTGCATAATATTCCCGATGTGGCCGATGACGTTTTTTTAATGATGCAAGCCTTAAAAACATTAGGCGTTAGTATTACGCCATTAAGTACGCCGCATAGTTATCAAATTGAAGGCGTTGCCGGGGAGTTTCCTATTAAAAAGGCGGAAATTTTTTGTGGAAATTCTGGGACGACCATGCGATCTTTAACGGCTATGCTCGCTTTATCTTCGGGGAATTATACTTTAACTGGCGTAGAACGCATGGAGCAGCGCCCTATTTTAGATTTAGTTTCTGGGTTACAACAACTAGGTGCCGATATCCGTTATTTAAAACAAGAGGGCTATCCGCCATTACAGATCCAAGCTTTTCACGATACCTCTGTAGAGACCATTCCCTGTAACGGTGAGAATTCTAGTCAATATTTAACGGGTCTTTTGATGGCGTGTACAAGGCTTAATAGAAAAATCACCATTCAAGTACAAGGTAAATTAATGTCTAAAAGCTATGTCGATATGACATTATCTTTATTGAAAAAATTTGGCTGTAACACGACGGTCAATGCATTAAATT
>CBFGYT010000338.1:0-1966 GCA_965653065.1 uncultured bacterium
ATTACTTAATCTTGGATTAAGCACAGTTCCTTAATTTCACCTCGATCTACCCCCTATCCCGCGCAAGGAGCTTTGCTGGTGTAACGACGCTTTTTGCGGGAGAGGGGGTAGATCTCACTTATCTCACGTTCCGACTTTAGATTCACATATATATCTATTTCTCTTCAAAATACAATCGCAAAAATTAATTATTTATCTTGCATCAACATTTTTGCCACACCCCCAATACTCCCCGCGCCTTGTGTTAACAACACATCTTTGTCTTGTAATACACTTTCCAATAATTCAGGTAATTTTATCACATCGCCAACTAAAATAGGCTCGACTTTGCCACGTTCGCGTATGGCGCGACACAATGCACGACTGTCTATCCCTGGGATGGGTTCTTCGCCAGCAGAATAAATATCTAATAACAATAACACATCAACGCTGGATAGCACTTCGGCAAAATCATCAAATAAATCGCGAGTTCTCGTATAGCGATGCGGTTGATAAGCTAATACGAGTCGTCTATCTGGCCAAGCGCCACGTGCGGCTGCTAATGTGGCGGCCACTTCGCGTGGATGATGGCCATAATCATCTACTAGCAATACTTCCGTATTTTCTTTAGGGCTATATTCGCCATAAATTTGAAAGCGTCGACCTACCCCCTGAAATTCAGCAAAAGCGCGCTCTACACTGACATCATCGATCCCTAAAATCTCTGCTAAAGCAATAATAGATAATGCATTTAATACATTATGACGCCCGGCTAAATTCAAACGTAATAGCCAAGGTTTAGGATTATGCTTACGTGTAACACGAAATTCTGTTTGTATGCCATATTGCACAATATCACTGGCGCGAATATCCGCTTCATTATCGATGCCATACGTTATCATGCGTCTAGAGATCTGCGGTAATAATTGTTTAACGACAGGATCGTCTACACACAAAATAGCCGCACCATAAAATGGCAAATGATGAATAAATTGTAAAAAGCTTTGTTGCAAGCGTTGAAAATCGCCTTGATACGTTATCATATGATCTTCATCGATATTCGTCACTACCGCCACAATCGGTGTTAATAGCAAAAAAGAAGCATCGGATTCATCGGCTTCCACTACAAAAAATTGTCCTTTACCTAAGCGAGCATTACTACCGACACTATTTAACAATCCACCAATCACGAAAGTCGGATCTAACCCCGCTTCGGCTAATACGCTGGCAGCCAAACTGGTTGTTGTCGTTTTACCATGAGTACCGGCAATCGCAATCCCATGATGAAAACGCATGAGTTCTGCTAACATTTGTGCGCGCATTACCACAGGAATACCATGTTGCTGTGCATAGACTAACTCAACATTATCTTCTGCCACTGCACTAGAGCGCACGACCACTTCGGCATCAGCTACATAGCGTGCATCGTGATTTTCATAAATAGTCACCCCTAATTTTTTTAAATGCTGTGTCATAACATTATTGGCTTTATCTGAGCCTGTTACTATAAAACCTTGATTATGCAATACTTCAGCAATTCCACCCATGCCGGCGCCACCAATGCCAATTAAATGGATACGGCGTACGCTTAATTTCATACCGACTTCTCGCGCTACTTGTAGCGTTGGGTTATCTATTTTATGATTGTTTTCCACCTAATACTCCTAAACATTCTGTGACAATAGCATGCGTTGCTTCTTTACGCCCTACGGCATAAGCCTGCTCTGCCATCGTGTATAATGCATTCCGATCTAATAATTGTTGCGTTATTATTTCTCTTAAAATTTCTATACTACAGTTTTTTTCAGCAATAATACGCGCCGCACCTACTTTTTCTAAATACGCTGCATTTTTGGTTTGATGGTCATCGACTGCATAAGGATAAGGAATTAAAATACTCCCTAACCCCACCGCAGCTAATTCACTGACCGTGGCTGCGCCTGCACGCGCAATCACGAAATCAGCCCATTCATAAGCAGCAGCAATA
>CBFGYT010000339.1:0-1963 GCA_965653065.1 uncultured bacterium
AGGGCGCGGCTTTGATTTAGAAGATTTTAAAGGACAATTACAAGAAATGAAAAAAGTATTATTAACCAGCGTAGACGTCTATCGCCCTGCAGCTATCCAACAATTAGAAACATTAGCCACACAAATTGAAGCAGAATTTTATCCTAGTGATGCCAAACAAGACCCCATTAAAATTGCTAAAGAAGCATTACAGAGTGCCAAACAAAAGGGCTTTGATGTATTAATCATTGATACCGCAGGACGTTTGCATATCGATCAAGACATGATGCGCGAAATTCAACAATTGCATCAAGCCGTTTCTCCTGTAGAAACATTATTTGTTGTAGACAGTATGACCGGCCAAGACGCGGCAAAAACCGCACAAGCGTTTCATGAAGCGCTGCCTTTAACTGGCGTCATTTTAACAAAAACCGATGGTGACGCACGCGGTGGTGCCGCTTTATCCGTACGCTATTTGACCGGCAAGCCTATTAAGTTTATGGGTATAGGCGAGAAAATAGAAGCATTGTCGCCGTTTTATCCAGAACGTATTGTATCGCGCATTCTCGGGCGTGGTGATATTGTCAGTTTAGTTGAATCAGTACAACGCACGGTAGATCAAGAAAAAGCTGCTAAAATTGCTAAAAAAATTCAAAAAGGGCGCGGCTTTGATTTAGAAGATTTTAAAGGACAATTACAAGAAATGAAAAAAATGGGTGGCTTAACTGAAATGCTGGATAAGTTGCCCGGTGTAGGCGCTGTGCCACAAGCCGTCAAAGATAAAATGCTGGGCGATAGATCTTTAATTCGCTTCGAAGCCATTATCAACTCTATGACACTTCGCGAAAGACATTTTCCCGAACTCATCAACGGTTCACGCAAACGCCGTATTGCACAAGGCTCGGGCACGTCTATTCAAGATATCAATCAACTGTTAAAGCAATTTACTCAGATGCAAAAAATGTTTAAGAAAATGTCTAAAGGCGGTTTGAGTAAAATGATGCGTCAATTTGGCGGTAATATGCCGGGTGGTTTAGGTGGACTCTTAGGACAATAAATTACGTAATATGCAACATTCACTATGCCCTCTCCCCAACCCTCTACCGCGAGATGGTATCATTATAATAATAAAACTCCTAGCGCGGGAGAGGGGGTAGATCTCGTTTACCTCACGTTTTGACTTTAGACTCACATTTCAAGAAACGAAGTTGGGCTATGATAGTTAGCGCGGGGTGGCATGATGATGGGGGTCCCCTGCCGCGCGCAGCCTGCGAGCACGGCGGGGGTAATCATCATGACAGGCCCCCGCGAACACGAAGAGAGCGATCTCTTCGTACATTCAAAATGATAAATATTATCGCTTGACTTTCTTTTTATTCCTGATACTATAGCCCTCTACTCTGTATGCCGGAGTGGCGAAATTGGTAGACGCGCCGGACTCAAAATCCGGTGGTGGCGACACCGTGTCGGTTCGAGTCCGACCCCCGGCACCATATCTTATATAATGAACTAAAATATATCCCAGCCTCTGGAGAGTTGCGCTACGATAGGAAGTGCAATGAGTAACAAACCAAAAATTAAATAGGTAATCGGCCTAGAAATCGGGACTTGTACTGGGTTTTTACGATGCGCCATATATTGAGTCAATGCAGCCATTACAAAACCCGCGCCAATCATAAAGCTAATGGTTAACGCCAGTTTAATCATCACGTTTAAAGGACCTAATGCATTATGGGCTATCGCCCCAAAAGAACCTTGAACAGGTACAGGACGACTACTTTTCTGTGGAGTTACTGTTTGTGCTAAAGCAATAGAATAAATCCAATTGATCCCCAGTAAGCAGCTTGTATAAAACAGAGAAAGAGGTGAAACCATTATTTTTTTGAGCATGATTATCGAACCATAACTGGGGTGAACGATGGGGATCGAACCCACGACAACCGGAATCACAATCCGGCGCTCTACCAACTGAGCTACGCCCACC
>CBFGYT010000340.1:0-1954 GCA_965653065.1 uncultured bacterium
TGGCTTGCTTATTGTTATCGCCTACAATAATAATTTATTTAATTTTATTTTTTTCACTGTAGATGGTGACTTTATCGCCGTTGATGTGTGTGGTACCTTGATCCATAGTCACATTGCCACTGTAAACGCTAACACCGGTTTGACTATTGAGATCCGCACTGGTTGTAGAAATGTGCATAGGTTGTTGTTGATCGCTATCTAGAGCATAAGCAGGCAATAGGAAACAACTAAAACACAGTATGAGTAGATTTCGCTTGATGTGGATCATAAGAACCTCTGGTATTAGATAATAACACAACATGTTTTTGATCAAGATAAGCATTCATGCCGACCGCATTTACCGTTACACCGGGTTGCACTAAAGTCACCGCTTGATCAGTATCGGCGAATTGTTTTTTAGGGTAAATATGTAGCAAAGATGTTTTAATGACGGTATCTGTATTTTGTGCGCTAGTGGGTTGATGGATCACCACATTATCGATCAAGTCGATTTGTTGTGTGCCATTTAACGTTTTACCCGTTTTAGCGGAGATGAGCCAAGGCGCTTTGCCCCCCTGTGAATATAATGTAACAAAAGGAGTCGTGAAAAACGCAGAATCGCCTTCTGTGAAGTGGAGCACTTTAGGGGATTTAATTTCACCGCGCAATTGACCTAATTCATTGAATTGTGTCGCTTCTACATTCATAGCAAATGCATCAACCGCATAAGTTTTAGTCGTCGCTTTACTTTTTTGTGGAAATGAATACCAACCCCAAAATGACAGAATGGCGATGAGTAATAATAAACTATTAATAAGGTGATATCTTTTAGTTTGTGTCATAGATAAGCCTCATGGAGCGTATCTAATGTATTTTGTGCACGCATGATAAGCTCACAAATTTCACGAACTGCACCATTGCCACCAACGCAAGTTGTTTTATAACGCGCAAATTGTTGCACGAAAGGCACGGCATTTGCGACGGCAATGCCTAAACCCACGCGACGAATGATGGCGATGTCGGGTAAATCATCTCCGGTATAAGCAACTTCTTCATCACGCAAATTTAATTTGGCAATTAACTCTTCATAAGCAACTATCTTATTTTCTACGCCTTGATAAACATGCTGTATCCCTAATTGCGTCATGCGCTTATCGATTAAAGGCGAACGGTGAGAAGTAATGATCGCTATTTCAACACCACTTTTAGCCAATAGCTTTAAGCCTAATCCATCGTGACAATGAAATGCTTTTAAATTTTGGCCATCGTCTAATAACCATAATTTACCATCAGTTAATACACCATCCATATCAAAAATGGCTAAGCGAATTTTTTGTGCAGCAGTTATTACATCAGAATTTGTCATTTATTTTAACCCCGCTTGCATTAAATCGTGAATATTAAGTGCGCCAATTAATTTTCCAGCATCATTCACCACTAATAAGGCGGTGATTTTAAAATTTTCCATGATATCCAATGCTTCCGCGGCCAGTATATCGCTGGTAATTGTTTTGCATTCCGTAGTCATCACTTGATGCAAAGAAGTCTCATGAATTGTATAACCATGATTGAGCGTTCTTCTTAAATCACCATCTGTAAAAATGCCAATCAGGTGATTTTCATTATCGATTACGGCAGTCATTCCTAACAATTTTTGCGTCATTTCAAGTAACGCATCACTGACCATGGCTCCATGATGAATTTGCGGAATGCGATCACCGGTGCGCATAATGTCGCGTACACGCATTAATAAGCGACGACCTAATGATCCATTCGGATGCGAACGTGCAAAATCTTCTTTGGTAAACCCGCGCGCTTCTAAAATAGCGATGGCTAAAGCTGCCTTAATTCTGGCAAAACAAGAAATTAATGCGAAGAAAAACATCAGAGTGCGAACAAATCTCAACTTATTAGACTGTTATATATTCTCAATCTTGAACTATGGCTGTGAGAGTTGGACGTCGAACAAATCAAT
>CBFGYT010000341.1:0-1947 GCA_965653065.1 uncultured bacterium
ATGAATCATGACTTATTCGATCCGCAAATTTCTAGTCATTAATTTATTAATTTGTATTACGCTCACGACCACATTAACAGCGATTGGTAACTATATTCTTGATCAAAGAGATATTCAACAACATTTAGATGCTTTATTAGGTCAGTCTGGTCTTGCTTTTCAAGCTTTGATTGGCGAAGATTTTCGTCAACGCAATTTGTCGGAGATCCAGGCAGAATTAGATAAGATCCCGCAAATTGTACATCATTTTTATATGGCCGATAAAAATCGTAATTTAGGATTAGAAGATAAATTTCAATTTCAAGTTTGGGATCAACAAAACCATTTATTGATCCGTTCAGCCAATTCACCTTTAGAACGTTTATCGACTGTAAAAGAAGGCTTTAGTAATGTGGAGATGCACGGTAGAACTTGGCGTTCTTTTACCATCAGCGATAAAGACAGTGGTTCGCAAATTATAGTGGCTGAACGTTATGACTCACGCATACAACTGGCGCATAATATCGCTCGCGATGATATTTTTATCATGTTATTAGTCTATCCCTTATTAGGTTTAATGATTTGGATTATTATCGGCAAAGGATTATCGCCATTAAGTAAAATTACTTATGAAGTATCCAATCGAGATCAAGCCAATTTATCCGCAGTAGATGCACGATCAGTTCCTTTAGAAGTGCTTGATTTAGTCATCGAATTAAATAGATTATTAAATCGTTTACAAAATGCTTTGGATCGTGAGAAACGATTCGCGGCCGATGCTGCTCACGAATTACGTACGCCTCTTGCCGCATTAAAATCACAGGCGCAATTGGCATTAAAACTCAAAGATAGCGATGAACGTAAAGTCGCGTTGAATAAATTAATTGGCATTGCGGATCGCAGCACACATATTGTGCAACAGTTATTAACATTAAGCCGCATTGTTCCTGAAGAAGCTCCAGTATTAACAGACGTCAATACATTTGATATTCATCGTTTGGTGATAGATGAAATTACTGAAATTGTTCCCAAAGCAATAGAAAAGCAGATTGAAATTGAATTAATTTCTCCGGACAAAATGATTTCTTTACAAGGTCAATTAACGGGTCTCTCTATCTTAGTGCGTAACTTATTAGATAATGCTATTCGTTATAGCCCTCCTAGTTCGCATATTTGGGTAAGATTAGAAGAAAAAGAAGATACCATCGTCTTGCAAGTAGCCGATAATGGGCCAGGCGTGCCAGCAACTTATCGTAAACGTATATTTGAACGATTTTATCGCGTGTTGGGAAATAAAGCGCATGGCAGCGGATTGGGATTGGCTATCGTGCAACAAATTGCGGATCTACATGGTGCAACCATTACGCTAGAAAGCACACATCCCGACACCGATACTGGGTTTTGTATCACTATTGCTTTTCCTCAAGCTTGGTTACATAAGAAGAATAAATAATTATATTTAACATCTATATCAAACGCCATTCGAAATGCGAACTTAAATCTCGCATTTCGAAGTGTAATGGGTATACTTCTGCGTTTCCCTAGTTAAATGCAAATATCTACAATTTTACATTTTGAAAATTTTGAGCTATACTCATAGTGAGCGTTTTGAGTGGCACCGCATTTCTGATCCGATATTTGTAAATGCCGGAACCAAGATATGTAGCTGTGGTGTGCAAGCTCACCTTGTAGTGAGAAGCCTAAAGCGGTTCTATCTAACTCCACCTAGTGGGAATATGGTTTCAGGGATCCGTGCCAACGAAATGCTCGACTAATAAAGCGCGTTCAGCGCTTTTTTTGTGTCTAATACAAAACTATCTATGTCATTCTAAAGTCTAAATTTTAGCTTGTTATGTGCTGAACATTATTTAATCTTGGATTAAGCACAGATCCTTAATTTCACCTCGATCTATCCCCTCTCCCGCGTTAGGCGCTTTGCTGGTATAACGACGCTTTTTGCGGGAGAGG
>CBFGYT010000342.1:0-1938 GCA_965653065.1 uncultured bacterium
ATCTTGGATTAAGCACAGATCCTTAATTTCACCTCGATCTGCCCCCTCTCCCGCGCTAGAAGCTTTGCTGATATAACGACGCTTTTTGCGGGAGAGGGTTGGGGAGAGGGCTGGCGTGATGTTTCCATGCCCTCTCCCCAACCCTCTCCCGGAGATAATATCAGTACTATAGCAAAACTCCTAGCGCGGGAGAGGGGGTAGATCTCAACTATCTCGCGTTTCGACTTTAGATTCACGTATATATTCATTACACTTCAAAGTGCGCTCCTCGCAATGACGGCTCCTGTCTACTCTAACCTAATTTCGCATTCGAAAAACGCATGCTATATATCCAATTTTTTAAAATACTCGTTTCTACTCCACCGTCACCGACTTCGCCAGATTACGCGGTTGATCCACATCCGTTCCTTTAATCACAGCAACATGATATGCCAACAATTGCATCGGAATAGTATACACAATCGGCGCGATAATCGCATGCACTTTCGGTAAATGAAATACAGTCACACCGTCTTCTTCTTTCATATCATTGTTCATCGCTACAAATACAAATAATTGTCCACCACGCGCGCGCACTTCTTGCAGATTAGACAATAATTTTTCTAGCAATTGATCACTAGGCGCAACCGCAAATACCGGCATTGCTTTATCTACTAACGCTAAAGGACCATGTTTTAACTCACCCGCCGCATACGCTTCAGCGTGAATATAAGAAATTTCTTTTAATTTTAATGCTCCTTCCATCGCAATAGGATAGGACACCCCCCGCCCTAAAAATAACGCATGTTGCTTATCAGCAAGTTTAGGCGCTAAGGCTTTAATTTCAGAGTCAATCGCTAATGTATCGGCTAATAATTTAGGGAGCTGTAAAATAGCTTGGACTAATTCGCTTTCTTTTTCTTTGGCTAATCCACGCAATCTTGCTAAAACCATTGTTAATAATAATAAGCCTATTAATTGCGTCGTAAACGCTTTAGTAGAAGCCACGCCCACTTCTAATCCTGCACGTGTCATAAACGTTAAATCGGCTGTTCGCACCATCGTGCTTTCCGCAACATTGCAAATAGCTAATGTGGCAAGATATCCTAATTCTTTTGCTTGGGTTAGCGCTGCTAGAGTATCGGCGGTTTCACCCGATTGTGAAATAACAATAAATAACGTATTATCGCTGACTGTTTTTTTACGATAACGAAATTCACTGGCAATTTCAACTTGGCAAGGCAACCCCGCCCACTCTTCTAACCAATAGCGCGCCACCATCCCCGCATGATAACTGGTACCACAGGCAACGATTTGGATCGCCTTCGTTTTAGCAAAAATAGCTTCAGCATTTTCGCCAAACGCTTCACTATATACATGTTGACTGGATAATCGGCCTTCTAGCGTTGCACTGATCGCTTGTGGCTGCTCATAAATTTCTTTCAACATAAAATGACGATATTCACCACGCGACACCGCTTCTGTTGATAATTGAATTTGTCTTACCGATCTATCAACTTTTTTCCCTTGGCTATCATAAATAGTCACGGAGTCTAAAGTCACATCGACAATATCGCCTTCTTCTAAAAAAATAAAGCGATCGGTCACGCCCGCCAATGCCATTACATCAGATGCTAAGAAGTTTTCACTTTGGCCTAAACCAACGACTAACGGACAACCACAACGCACGCCAATTAAACGATTGGGCGCGCGCGCACTCATAATCGCTAAGGCATAGGCCCCCGTTAAATCGTTAACAACATTCATCACCGCTTTTAATAAATCTAAGCCTTGTGCCAATTGGCTATGCACTAAATGGACTACGGTTTCAGAATCGGTTTCAGACAAAGGCTCATAGCCTAACTCAATAATTTTTTTACGTAAGATAATATAATTTTCAATAATCCCATTATGTACTAAAGCAACATCGTCTCCTGACATATGAGGATGTGCATTGTG
>CBFGYT010000343.1:0-1894 GCA_965653065.1 uncultured bacterium
ATCGAGTACCAGTCATGTAGAGTACTACACTCCTGGTACTCGAGAGCTTGCCGCCTCGCCTAAAACTAAATCGCTATGAGTATATCGAAGAGCATTTTAGATACATTTGGAAAAAGGAGATTGGACAATGAAGTACGATACTTTAACAGCACTAAAACCGCTTTTGATGGAAGTAGAAGCAGTGGGGGAATTCAAGTTTAGTGAGTTAAAAGGGAAAAAAGTGATTATTTATTTTTATCCTAAAGACAATACGCCAGGATGTACGTGTGAAGGTGAAGATTTTCGCGATGCGTATAAAAAATTTCTCGCGGAAGATACTGTTATTTTGGGGGTGTCGCGTGACACATTAAAATCCCATGAAAAATTTCAGGATAAATATGAATTGCCATTTCCATTGTTATCTGATAGCAATGAACTATTATGTCAAGCATTTGATGTGATGAAAGAAAAAAACATGTATGGTAAAAAGGTGCGCGGCATTGAACGCAGTACTTTTCTCTTTGATGAGAAAGGCAAATTGCTCAAGGAATGGCGTAAAGTCAGTGTAGAAGGACATGTGGCGGAAGTGTTAGCGATGGTAAAAGCAGAGTAAGTTCATTATGAGATAAATGTGGCAAATTTTATAAGTAAAACGATAATCATAATAGTATTTATTTTTTTAGAGACGATAGCGATGGCGAATGTAAAAAAGCCTTATCTATCGTGTTCTATTTTTGAAGACAATTGTGCTGAAAGCCCACTGCAAAATAATTTCTACCATAAGGCACAGTATGATATCCCAGGGCTGACAGACTTAGCACCGCATCCTACGACGGATGATGATCTCCCTATTTTGCTCACTTCCAACAATACCTCTTTTGTCAATACCATGTCTAATATTGCCATGCTCAATAATGGCTTATATTTAGGAGCCCATGCGGGGTATAACCCACGACTCAATGCCACAGATTATTTATTTATTCAAAATCCGCAAATGCACAGTTATGGCGATAGTATGCATGTATTAAATGTGCCGGTTAATTTGGTGGATAACAATGATCCTGGCGGTAAAATTTATATGGGGTATCGCTTTAATGATAATTTTTCTTTAGAAGAACGTTACACGCGGTTTGCTTTAGGCGATGTGCACACGATGACAGAATTTGAATATGATAATTACATGCGTATGCCGAGAAATAACAGCTATGAAGTGGTTGCCAGACAAAGCTTTCCAGTAAGATCCGGATTTAATCTTTTAGCAAAAGAAGGGCAGGCGTTAATCAGCACTGATATCATTAGAAGCCCTGATGGGTCATCGCAATCTTTAGTGAATGATGGCAATGAGTACAATCATAAAATGATACGCTCTGTTGTTGGCGTGGGATCGGGATTTGTTTTTTCAGAAGCGCTGACGGCTGATCTCTATTATACTTATTTATTGAATACACCTGTGATCCACGCGCAATTATTGTCGCTGGGATTGACATATCGGGCTGATTAAGAGTATCTCTTGATCGTGCCTAACCGTCCTGCGGCTTCGTTGCCGTTGTGCGAATTGAATAAGTCGTATTTTTTAAAGATCGCGCTTTTCTTGTTCGCCGGGACCTGTCATGATGATTACCCCCACCGTGCTCGCAAGCTCCGCGCGATGGGGGGCCCCCATCATCATGCCACCCGGCGTTAAAGAACATCAAAAGTGATAATCGTAGATTATCAGATTGTGTGTTTTGAAAATAAGAGAGAGTCACGGAACGTGAAAGTTGTCACTTCGAATGACGATTGGTATAAATACGAATCTAAAGTCGAAACGTGAGCTAAGCGAGATCTACCCCCTCTCCCGCAAAAAGCGTCGTTATACCAGCAAAGCGCCTAGCGCGGGAGAGGGGGTAGATCGAGGTGAAATTAAGGATCTGTG
>CBFGYT010000344.1:0-1892 GCA_965653065.1 uncultured bacterium
TAATAAAGGGATCAGTGCAAAACCATATCCTTGCAAAGCAAATTTACGAAAGCCGCGCACAGAAGGAATAGTATAGTAATTTTCTGGTTTGTGGTGTATCGAAAAATATTGTGCCAAGAAGCGTTCATGCAATTTATCTTGATAATCAAAAATCAATATGGGTGCATTCAATAAGCTATCTTTAATAGGCTTATTATCGAAATAGTGTGCTTTAAATGTGGGAGAAGCTACTAAAGCATACTCTAAATAGCCAAGAAAAGTAGCATTGCAACCGGATAACGGCTTTTTGATCGTAGAAATACACGCTGAAACTAAGCCCTTTTTGAGATAATCTAGTGTAACAGCTTGGTCATCAGCGATAATATCTAGTAAAGTATGATGAAATAAATTTCCGTTGGTTAAAAGATCCATAAACCATGTTTCTAAACTATCACGATTGATGGCAATAGAAATTTTAGGATGCGTATTCTGTTGTTGTAATGACCCTTGTAGAACTTGTTCTAATTGTCTCACGTGCTGATAATGTGACAACAAAGGCTCTGCAAATGAAGTGGGTTGGTAAGGCAAATTGCGAATGAGTAAAGGTTCGCCGTAATCACTCTCTAAAGATTTAATGCGCTGTGATACGGCCGATTGCGTGATAAATAGTTTTTCGGCAGCCGCTTCAAAGCTTTGTAGCTGAATAACCGTATAAAGTGCTTCTAAACCGCGATAATCTATCATGGAATCCAACCATAAGTAAAACTAATAATATATTAAAATTATTCATTTTACTTATAGTATGTTTTTGTCTAAAATGCAAGGGAATGAAGCTGCGTTATTTCAAAATATGAGAATTTAATACAGAATATGAAAGTCATCATTGCGAGGAGCGAAGCGACGTGGCAATCCAGGGAATCCACAGATCTGTGATAAATCTACTGGATTGCCACGTCGCTTCGCTCCTCGCAATGACGGTTGCTAACGGCCATAACTTAGTTTCGCATCTTGAAGCGTTTTTGGTATAGATAGAGATTTAACAAAAAAATTTATTAACGAGGTACAAAATGCCTTATATTGCAGGACTCACATTAGGATTTAGCCTAATCATGGCCATAGGAAGCCAAAATATATACGTTATCAAACAAGGTATTTTACGACAATACAGCTTGTGCTGTGCTTTGATGTGTGGTGTATGTGATGCTTTGTTGATAATTTTAAGCGTGACGGGCGCACATCAACTTATTGTGCATGTCCCTTTTTTTAATCAAGCGCTATTGATTATGGGAACTGCTTTTTTACTCTGTTATGGTGGGTTATCTATTAAGCGTGCTATCCAAGGCAAAACAAACGCCTTACAGCAAAGCAATAACGATGACGTTATCAATACTCGTTGGAAAACGATGTTGATAGCGCTGAGCTTCAGCTTATTAAATCCACACGCGTTTATTGATACTTTTATAGTGATGGGCGGGATGGCTACACACATACAACAAGGGTTACGCTGGGAGTTTGCTTTAGGCGCAGTGACTGCGAGTTTTATTTGGTTTTTTGTGCTGGTGATGACGGCCATGTATTTAGCACCAGTATTGCAAAGAAAAACTATTTGGCGCGGCCTAGAGTTCTTAAGTGGTTGTCTTATGATTTACATTGCAGTGCATATACTCTTCGCGCTTTGATTATAGGCTTTGTTGGCTGCACCCATCTCGTCCTAATCATACCAGAGTACGACACTCCTGGGACTCGAGAGCTTGCCGCCTCGCCTAAAACCAAATCGCTATGAGTATATTGTTTTATTGACGCTGCGATAAGAAATTATTTATTCTTAGGGCTCATCCAAGCGCCCCATAGGCTTACCAAGGATAAAATAATAAAAGAAATAAAACTCCAGCCCGGAATGGGAATGGATAAAA
>CBFGYT010000345.1:0-1891 GCA_965653065.1 uncultured bacterium
AACGGAAAAATCGCCTAACGAGCGAAAGGATAATTTTATATTTTCTTTTCTATCAGTGAATTACTAACGATCCCGGTATTGTTATCAGCAGCAACTCAAATGGCACCTAAATCCTATGCCGCGACTATGGTGTCGTGCAATATGTTTATCTCTTGGGGAATAGGCGCTTATTTAGGGGGTGAATTTGGTGCGTTAACTTTCCACTATTCAGCTATGATGTTATTTTATATTGTCATTGGCATTTCAGTGCTATTAGCCATAGCGCATCGATGGTTTGATCCGCATTGTGAGAGATTGTGTGCGATGCAATGAGATGGTTATATTGCAAATAGATCTAATATTCCTTGCCGCCACGGTAGAACAATCACATGATCGAATTTCTTAGCATATTTATCTTGACTTAAAACTACTGCTTCACAATGAGGTATATCTGCGGTGAGTTGTTTAAAGCTAGAAACATCTTGAGCATTTACTTCCGTGCTGCTTTTTATCTCCACTAAGAAAAAATGGTGCTTTTGGGGAAGCTTAAGTAAGCGGGGATACGTAAAGGAACTCCAAGAAAGTCGCGTATAATAGGAGGATGCTCCGAAAATGTCGTTTTGTCAATGTTTTATAATGATATTTCGGAGCATACTCCGAAAATGTCGCGTATTTTCGGAGTATGCTCCGAATTTGTTAGAATAGACTACTCTCCATCTGAACGTAATCCCTCAATAATCGCACACTACCCTCAATAAACAGCTTAGCTTAAACTGTCATAAAACTGGTTGTAGAAAGACAAAATGATAGGAGACAAGCTATTGAAATTATTACAAGAGCTTAACAATGCAACTACAATTATATGGTAAAAAAATATGGCGGTATCGGCAAGTTGTTGATTTTCGTTCATCGATTGATGGGTTAAGCCATATTGTGCAGAGCAAAAACAAGAACCTACTCAAAATATTTCTTATCTCTAGAACTTATGCGTCCATCCTCCAGTATTTTATACGGATTTGCAAAGGGTAAAATTGTTGTACAATAGCGTAAATATTTAACAAAAATGCGAGGTGCTATTTTATGACATCAACAACACAACTACAAAAATTTAATAATTTATTAGAAGCGCTTAAGGCGTTTGCGGAGCAACTTCCTACGGTTTCTCTCTTTAAAAGAGATATTGAAGTGAGTGAAACTTTCAAAAAAAATCTGTCGCAACTTCAGGAAAAGTATATTAAGCTGAAAGAAAAATATGGGAAGATCAACGGAAAGATAACAAAAGACCCAAAATTTTCAGACTATGAAAATGAACTAATAGACCTTGCAGATGAGCTATCTAGAGCGGACATGCCCGCACGTAATAGTAACGCCTGTGCTGACGCCCAAAGAGCAAAAGATCAATATAATTCTTTTCTACGGAATAAAAGTCGTGCTAAAAATCAAGAATTAGAAGATTTACGTAAAAAAGCAGAAGATGCCTTAGCCAAATTACAAAAACAAAATGCATCTAAAATGCAACCAGAGGAAGAATTATCCGATGTGGATGATGAAATGGAGGAACATAGATCTAGGGCAGATGACGAAGGTCCTTCGAACCCAAAAGTCTCTTCCAGTAAAAATTCTCATGGGTTATCAGCAGTACAATATGCCATAGCGAGCCGATTTGATAGTAAAAGAGATTTAGCGCAAGTTGCCATAGGTGCTATGGAGCTATTGGATGAGCGAGAAGAAAGAATAAGAACATTACAACGTAATGCTGAACATATTCATGACATTCAACTCATAAAAAAAATGATTAGTAGTATAGAGGTTCCTTCAAGGTCAAGCTGTCTTCCTACGGAATCGTCACCCAATGCACTAGAAGAGAATAATAGGGTTGTTGCATCGAGTTTTATCCCTGAGGGAACTAAAC
>CBFGYT010000346.1:0-1865 GCA_965653065.1 uncultured bacterium
GAGACATTGTTTTCTGCTCCAGAATTTGCGCAATAATCTCATCTGGAATACTGCCTTCTTGTACTTATTGAATGTTTTCCCCAACGCAAGCCATCGGTGGGGGAAGTGGCATTATATAGGATTGGCCTACGCTTTACTGGCAATGATTGTGGCTATATCGCCATGGATGTTCACTGGCTTAACGGTTAATGACCAGGGAGATGTGTCGCCGAATCCTGGCCCCGGCATAGCAATCTTTTTGATTCATGCCATTGTGTATATTGCTATTTCTTTACGTATTCTGCAAAAAAAGTTTAAAAAAAGTCGAGGCCTAGAAAGGGCGCAATTACGATATGTGGTTTTAGGCCTATCGTTATTTATAACACTAACTCCACTCACTAATTTTGTATTACCGGTGATTTTGAAACAATCGTCATTGGTGGCGCTTAGCCCTTTGAATTCTGCGGTGTTCGCACTTGCATTAGGCTACGCCATTATTTTTCATAGATTATTGGATGTGCGATTGGTAATTGTACGCTCGCTTACTTTTTCATTAACTACGATAATTTTATTGGTATTTTATATTTCTATCATCTATGGAGTAGGCATTTTAATAAATCATGGCAGCTTGACTGGGGGAGAGGTGGTTGTAAATGGATTACTGGCAATATTTGTTGCGATTACCTATCAGCCTTTAAAGAGTAGGCTGGAAAAGGCAACAAATAAAATATTCTACAGAGGGGATTATGATAGCAATGATCTTATTGCCAGTGTGACAACAATTATGGCTGAAACGCTGAGATTAGATGAGTTGACCCGAATGTCTTTAGAGCAAATAACGACGGCAATGAATATTTCACACGGTGCGTTTTGGGTGAAGAGTGGGGAGAGGCTAGTATGCGCCACGACTGTTGGCGAGCAAAGAGATAAGGCTAAAAAACCAAGCCAAGATGAATTACAGTTACTGGTAGAAAGTGACCACATTATGGTGCTCGAAGACGACGTTGATGCTCACCATCGTCAACTACTTAGATCTATTGATGCAACCGTTGCAGTGCCGCTTCAAGCTGGCGATAACTTGCAAGGCTTAATATTACTTGGCGAAAAACAGTCTGGTGAAGTTTATTCTTCGAAAGATTTAAGCGTATTGCGAATTTTGGCCCCAGGTCTGGCGACCGCTTTGGAGAACGCGCGAAGTTATAAACAGATAAATGAATTTAACGTAACGCTAAGAAATGAGATTGAAAAAGCGACTAAAGATCTGCAACTAGCTAATGACAGGTTGTCACGAAGCAATGCTAAGTTGCGGCAATTGGATAAGTTGAAGGATGAGTTTATATCGGTGACTTCGCATGAGTTGCGAACGCCGTTAACATCGATTAAGAGCTATTTATGGATGGCGATGCATGGCAAGCAGAAAGAGGCTAATTTTATGCAATACATGGAGCGGGCTTATGTTTCGACTGAGCGGTTGATATCCATGGTGAATGATACCTTGGATGTGTCGCGAATTGAGTCGGGTCGAATGGAATTATCTATTGAGCCTACGGATGTGAATGTATTGGCGGCTGATGTGGTTAGGGATTTGCGTGATCGATCGAAGGAGAAAGACCAAATTGTAACGGTTAAGAAGTTGCGTAGCCTACCTTTAGCTGATTGCGATCCGACAAAGATTTATCAGGTTTTAACCAATTTGGTCAGCAATGCAATTAAATTTACTCCAGAAAAAGGCAAAATTGTGGTTGATTTTAGTCAACGGGATGGCATGATTCAAGTTCGCGTTAAAGATGACGGGATTGGCATTAGCCAAGAGGATCAGGAAAAGTTATTCCAAAAGTTTTCTCGGCTAGAGTCTGCTTCTTCTTACGGTCATCTGATAGCTCTTT
>CBFGYT010000347.1:0-1864 GCA_965653065.1 uncultured bacterium
GCTTATTGTTGCCGGGACACCTTATCTTGTTCCATATACCGTAAAGGATAATACTATTGAAATACTAAGAATATTTCATTGTTCTATGAAATGGCCTGAAGACAATTAAGTTATTTATAACTTGTAGTTTATTATTAAGCAAAGTATAATCATTCTTTGCAGGAATAAAAATGAAAAAATCTAATTTCCAACAATTATTTCCGCTTTACGTTGTCATCTTTCTTGGCTTTTTTGGTTACGCCCTGACAATTACTTTATTCATTCCTATGTTGATGGATAAACATTTCTTATTGGTTGCCAGCGAAACAAGTACTGCCACGCGCGTTTCTTTATCGGGGTTTTTACTAGCAATGTATCCTTTAGGGCAATTCTTAGGATCGCCCATCGTAGGTAATTTAGCCGATCATTTCGGACGTAAAAAAATATTGTTATCTACGCTGGTTGCTTGCGTGTTAGGATTCTTTGGTATGGCGTTAAGCATTGCTTATCATCAATTAACATTACTCTTTTTGAGTTCGTTTTTAACCGGGCTTTGCGAATCCAATATGGCGATTTCACAAATGATCATCACCGATCGCGCGTCAACGAGTGTAGAAAGAACTAAGTTAATTGGCTATGCCTACTCTGCATGTAGCGTAGGCTATATTTGCGGCCCTTTACTAGGCGGTATCAGTGGTAGTTTCTTGAGTTATGCAGCGCCATTTTGGATCACCGCTGTAGGGGTTTTAGGATTAATTGTGTGGCTATGGTTTAGCTTAGAAGATACAGTTACTGGCAATACAGCAACATCAATCCATTGGTTACATTCGTTATTATCGATGCGAACGCTGTTTAATCGTCGCGAATTAGTCAAAATTTATTTGATTAACTTCGCCATCTTTTTTGCGATCCAAGGTTTATATCGTGTCGTGCCGCTTTATGTCGTGGATAAATGGAATCCCTCACTACATGTTTATTCTTCGCTAATCTCATTTGCTTCATTCGCCTGTTTTATTGCAAATTTATTTATCTTAGGACGTTTGGCTAAGCGCTTTGCTACACAAAAGTTATTGAGTGGCATTTTGCTATTGAGTGGTCTGGCTGTTATTTTTATTGTGATCCCAGCGACATTTCATTGGATATGGTTTACTTTCGGTTTAACGGGAATATTAACAGTGATGGCATTACCTACTTGCACCAGTTGGTTATCTGAACAAGCACCACCAGAAGAACAAGGCCAAGTATTGGGAAATAATCAAGCGTTGTTAGTCTTAGGAGAAGCGACTTCTGCGGCCTTAGGCGGCTTAATTGCCGCTATTTCAATTTCTTTACCCATCATTTTAATGGGGGTGATTTTG
Source organism: uncultured bacterium (assembly GCA_965653065.1). Taxonomy (GTDB): domain Bacteria; phylum Pseudomonadota; class Gammaproteobacteria; order UBA1113; family UBA1113; genus VFKP01. The sequence continues at coordinate 1,338 of CBFGYT010000347.1, forward strand.
CTTTTGACTAGTATAATAGTAAAGAGTATAAAAAATCATTGATTTTTAAGTAAAATTTATGATTAAGGGAAACATAACCCCTGTGAGAGTTGACTAAAAAACTTGCACTATCTTTAAAAGTGGTCTATTCTGATCGTTGGTAATGTTTATATTTTATAACATTGTGAATTATCAAATTTATCAGGGAAGACATATCATGAAACTAACAGGACGTATTCTAAGTGCCACATTATTGGCTGCCGCTTTTTCATCCAGTTGGGCTTTTTATACAGGGCCAGGAACATTGCCTCGTATGCCTAGCGCTAATCCTAATCCTGCCGCAGAAGCTACTTCCGCACCCGGTATGAATAATGCTAATGCAGCAAAACAGCAAAATAATACAGCTTCCGCATCGCAAAATGTAGCGGTTAATAATATTGCTCCTGCTTCACAAAGTGCAGCAACAAATAAAACAGCGTCCGCTTCACAAAGCGCAGCAGCAAATAAAGCAGCCCCCGCTTCACAAAGTGCAGCAGCAAATAAAGCAG
>CBFGYT010000348.1:0-1859 GCA_965653065.1 uncultured bacterium
GACATCCGACAAGCCTGTGGTTATCGATGGTAAAACGCAGTATACGCAACACAAGAATGAAAAAGTCATTAGTATTGCAACCATTCAAAGCGCATTGCCTAGCACATTCCAAATTACAGGCTTGTCGGATGTCAAAGAAGCGCGCGACTTAGCGTTGTTATTACGTGCTGGATCATTGCCAACCCCAGTGGCTATTATTGAAGAAAGTACCGTCGGGCCAAGCTTAGGACAACAAAATATTGATAAAGGTATTTTCTCCATTGAAGTAGGTTTTGTTGCCATCGTTATCTTCATGGCCATTTACTATGCGTTATTTGGGGTATTAGCCGATATCGCTTTAGGCATGAATTTAGTGTTATTGGTCGCTATTCTTTCCGTATTGGGCGCAACGTTATCCTTGCCGGGTATTGCCGGGATCTTACTAACACTGGGCATGGCCGTGGATGCGAATGTGTTGATCTTTGAGCGTATTCGTGAAGAATTACGCAATGGTGTTTCACCGCACGCCAGTATTCAAGCAGGTTATGAGCGCGCATTAGCAACCATTGTCGACTCTAATGTGACAACGTTGATCGCGGCAGTGGCTTTATTAATTATCGGCACCGGACCGATTAAAGGATTTGCCGTGACATTAACGATTGGTATTTTAACTTCAATGTTTACTGCGATCACGGGCACGCGTGCCATTGTCAATTTGATTTATGGCCATAAGCCACGATTAACCAAATTATCTATCGGAATGTAGGAAAAGAGCATGGAATTTTTTAAACATAATACCGCAATTAATTTTATGGCCCTACGAAAATGGGCCATGGCGTGTTCTTCTATTATTGCATTGCTGTGTATTTTAACGCTGGCTATCAATGGATTAAACTGGGGATTGGAATTTACCGGCGGTACTGAAATTATTGCTTCATTTGACAATGCAGCTAATTTAGAAACCGTGCGTGAAACATTAGAGCATGTTGGTTACCAAGACGTGAAAGTTCAAGTGTATGGTACCGCGAAAACCGTATTAATTCGCATTGGTGGTAAGCAACAGAATATTCAAGGAAAAGATTTGGGTAAAGAAGTGGTATCGCATTTACCCGGAGCAAGTTTACAAAGCACAGACTATATTGGGCCGCAAGTAGGGAAAGAGTTAGCAACCAATGGTGCGCTCGCTTTGGTATTAGCGCTACTGGGAACGGCGATTTATATTGCGTTTCGTTTTGAATATCGATTTGCAGTGAGTGCCGCCGTGTCTCTTATTCACGATCCACTCATTATTTTAGGTATTTTCTCTATTTTTCAAATGGAATTTGATTTGACTTCATTGGCGGCGGTATTAACTGTGATGGGATATTCATTAAATGATACCATTGTGGTGTTCGATCGAATTCGTGAAAATTTTCGTAAAACGCGTAAGGGCAGTGCCACTGATATTGTCAATGTGTCCGTGAATCAAACTTTATCGCGTACCATTATGACTTCGGGTTTAACTTTAATCGCTGTACTATCGTTGTTTTTCTTTGGTGGTGAAACTTTACATGGCTTTGCTACAGCGATGATAGCCGGGATTGTGGTTGGAACCTATTCTTCAATTTATGTTGCTGGGGCATTGGCAGTTGCTTTAGGATTGAATCGTACCGATTTATTGCCGCCTACACGCGATGTGATTGATGATACGCCGTAGTTAGTGTGAAATACCACACAAGGAGTTTGCTATGCCATCAACAGAGCAATTACTGTATATCATAACTATTAATGTGATTTTATATGCCTTACTGTGGCGCGTATTCACACTCGCAGGACTGCGCGGTTGGTACGCATTAATCCCGGGATGGGTTTTTTATTGCTGGGCATGTATCGTGCGCATG
>CBFGYT010000349.1:0-1854 GCA_965653065.1 uncultured bacterium
AAATGATAATTGTATTATCGTATGCACGATTGAAAATTTAGATCCTATGGGCGTACATACGGGAGATTCTATTACCGTAGCGCCGGCGCAAACATTAACAGATAAAGAATATCAAGTGATGCGCGATGCGGCAATGTTGATCTTACGCGAGATTGGCGTAGAAACTGGCGGCTCTAATGTACAATTTGCAGTCGATCCGGCGACAGGACGTATGGTGGTGATTGAAATGAATCCCCGTGTGTCGCGTTCTTCTGCCTTAGCATCCAAAGCGACTGGTTTTCCGATTGCTAAAGTTGCCGCTAAATTAGCGATAGGGTATACGTTAGATGAATTAGCCAATGAAATTACCGGTGGCGCAATTCCCGCTTCTTTTGAACCGACTATTGATTATGTCGTCACAAAAATTCCACGATTTAATTTTGAAAAATTTCCCAATGCCGATCCGCGTTTAACCACACAAATGAAATCAGTGGGTGAAGTGATGGCCATAGGTCATAATTTCCAAGAAAGTTTGCAAAAAGCAATTCGCAGTCTTGAATGTGGTTATGATGGGTTAACGTCTTTCATTGATGATGATGAAGAACAATGGGCAGAGCGATTACGTTCAGAATTGAAAATGCCAACGGCAGAGCGCTTATGGTATGTTGCCGATGCGTTTCGTCAAGGCTTAAGTGTAGAAGAAGTCGCTTTGTATACGCAAATTGATCCGTGGTTTTTAAATCAAATTGAAGATTTAATTCGCTGGGAAGAAAAAGTACGCGTGACGGGATTAGCGGGATTAAATAAAACAGTATTATTGAGCTTAAAGCGTCGTGGTTTTGCCGATAGTTATTTAGCACGACTGTTGGGGGTAGATGAAGTTGCAATACGACAATTGCGGCATGATTGGGATATTCGTCCTGTATATAAACGCATAGACAGTTGTGCGGCTGAATTTGCCAGTAATACTGCTTATTTTTATTCGACGTATGAACAATATTGTGAAGCGCGCGTAGAAGACAAACCCAAAGTGATGGTATTAGGCAGTGGTCCGAATCGTATTGGCCAAGGCATAGAATTTGATTATTGTTGTGTACACGGTACTATGGCATTCACCGAACTGGGTTATCAAACTATCATGGTGAATTGTAATCCTGAAACAGTATCTACTGATTTTGATCAAGCCGATCGTCTGTATTTCGAGCCGCTGACTTTAGAAGATGTTTTAGAAATTTGTCATAAAGAACAACCCGATGGTGTGATCGTACAATTAGGTGGCCAAACGCCGTTAAAGTTAGTGGATCCTTTGTCAACGTTAGGGTTTCCAATTTGGGGAAGTTCAGCGGATACCATTGATTGGGCTGAGGACAGACAACGCTTTCAAGCTTTATTACATAGTTTGGGCTTAAGGCAGCCGGCCAATGTGACGGCGACCAACAGTAGTGAGGCAATCACTAAAACCAAGCAACTACAATATCCTTTGATGGTCAGACCTTCTTATGTATTAGGGGGGCGGGGTATGCAAGTGATTACCGGCGAAGAACATCTAGCACAGTATTTAGAAAAAAATTCAAATATATCAAAGGATTACCCATTATTATTAGAGGAATTTCTAGATAATGCGCAAGAAGTCGATGTAGATGCCGTAGCGGATGGACAAAATGTACTCATCTGTGGTATAATGGAGCACATTGAGCAAGCGGGCATTCATTCGGGAGATTCGTCTTGTGCTTTTCCACCGTTTAGTTTAAGCGAGGAAATTCAGCAAGAATTACGCCGACAAGTGACTTTGATTGCTCGTGAAATGCGGATCATCGGTTTATTGAATGCGCAATTTGCCATTCAAGGGGACACTATTTATGTATTAGAAGTGAA
>CBFGYT010000350.1:0-1840 GCA_965653065.1 uncultured bacterium
GCATAATATTAGAGATAAAGATTACGATATATATCGCGAGCTCGTTGTCTTAGCACAGATTTTTCCATGCCCTCTCCCCCACCCTCTCCCGCGAAAAGCATTATTATACTAACAAAGCTCCTAGCGCGGGAGAGGGGGCAGATCGAAGGATAAACTAACCGCTCATCATTTTTTTAATGTATATCGGACAATTAAGATGTTAGCTAAATCGGATAAGTTTGCTTGTTATTGACAAAAGGGGCAGATCGAAAGATAAGCTAACCGCTTAGATTCAGGCGTCACTCAAAATCCAAATCACTTCCCTATCTCGATGCACCACCGCTGCCGACAAATACTCTGCCGCCAAGACACAACTATGAACTAACCACTCTTCTTTATGAAATTCAGCAGCATCACAGGCTAACACCGTTGAAATCGCTTCATTGCTGATACTCACCTCACATGCATTTAAGGATAAACTTAACCCCGAACCAATTGTTTTTAATAAAGCTTCTTTGCGGGTCCATACATTGAAAAATGCCCGTTGTTGTGCTTTTCCGTTTAACGCTAAAATTTGCCGACTCTCATTGTCTGTAAAAAAACGCGCGGCAATATCGGCAATTTCAATCGTTCGTGTTACTTGTTCTACGTCTATTCCAATTGGATAATCATAATTAACCGCGATGACAATATAATCACCACTGTGCGATAAATTAAATTGCAATTCAGTATTTTCTACGAAAGGTTTTCCTTGTGGACCATAGTGAAATAAAACGTCTTGCGGTAAACAATTGAGATAGCGCGATAAAACACAGCGCAACAATCCACGCGCAACGATAAAGCGTTTTCTATCGCTGTCAAAATGAAATCGCGCTGCACGCGTACTTTCTTCTGCACTTAAAAAAGTAGTTAGTTTCGTTAATAATACTTCTGTGACAGGTAACGGTTGTACATATAGATACGCTTGATGGAATGCTGCGGTGGGAATACTTTGATAGGTATCAAGTGAAAAGGTTAAAGAATCCATCGCTTTATCCTTCATGCGCATGGGTTGCTACCAAATGATGGAAGCTATTTAATCTTGCTGCACTGATCTCTTTGTTTTTTACGGCTTCTTGTAAGGCGCATCCTGGCTCATGGGTATGTTCACAATTGCGAAATTTGCAGCGCCCTTCGTAAGGACGAAATTCAATAAAGCCACGAAAAATTTCGGCTTTTGTCATAGGCCATAAATTAAATCGTCTCACCCCTGGCGAATCAATAAAGTCACCGCCACCACTGAAATGATATAATCGCGCGGCTGTCGTCGTATGTTTGCCTAGTTCGGTTGTTTCAGAAATATCGCCTATGGCTATCATCGCTTCAGGCACTAAGGCTTGAATTAAAGATGATTTTCCCACACCCGATTGACCGACAAAAATACTGGTGTGCGTTGCCAATTGACGAGTTAACTCGCTTAATCCTTGCGACTTAACTGTTGACGTTAATATCACTGGATACCCTAATGTTTCGTAGAATTGAATAATTGGCGTCACGGTTTCATGCGGGAAATCTATTTTATTACAGACGATAACCGGTGTTAATTCTAAAGCATGTGCTGCCACTAAATAACGATCGATAATGTCATAACTAGGCTCAGGTTTCACGGCAATCACAATAATCATTTGATCAACATTAGCCGCTAATGGCTTTAATTCTTGATTGGCATCGAATCGATTGATCAGAGTCTTTCGCGGTTGCAATGCGGTAATAACACCTTGATCGCCACCGGCACTGCGAAAGATCACCCGATCTCCCGCCACGGGCGAAGGTAAGTTTTGCCTTAAAGCACATAAAAACAATTGCTTGTGTTCATTTTCTA
>CBFGYT010000351.1:0-1836 GCA_965653065.1 uncultured bacterium
ATTTGTGGGGATCTGTTTATTATTGGCATTATCGCACTCAAGTTACAGTAATTCACAGCAATCATTATTTTTATTGGCCTATGCGTTGGTATGGTCGCTCGCGTGTATTGCCCGCATTTATTACTTACAAAAAAAGAGTAAACGTCATGCCTAGATCTAAAAGCAGTGGCCGCTGGTTACGCGAACATTTTAACGATCCGTATGTGAAAAAAGCACAGCAACAAGGCTATCGTGCACGCTCCGCTTTTAAGTTAGAAGAAATTTTACAGAAAACACCGTTGATTCGCTCGGGTATGTGGATAGTGGATTTGGGGGCAGCACCCGGCGGCTGGAGTCAAGTGGCAGCGAAACACTGCACTAGTCGCGGGCGTGTATTTGCTTTAGATATTTTAGCCATGGATGCATTAGGCGATGTCGATTGTATTCAAGGCGACTTTACCGCGCCTGAAGTGTATGATCAATTTTGTCAGTTAATCACCGAGCGTGCTGCCGCTGAAAATCGCACGACAGAACATTTGATCGATGGCGTATTAAGTGACATAGCGCCGAATGCAAGTGGTAATGTCAATATCGATCAACCGCGTGCGATGTATTTATCAGAATTGGCCTTTCAATTTGCTTGTGAGAATCTAAAAAAAGGCGGCTTTTTCATTTGTAAAGTATTTCAAGGCGAGGGCAGCGATGCTTTATTGCAACAAGTGCGCCAAGCTTTTACTAAAGTCGCCATTCGCAAACCCGATGCATCACGAGCTCGGTCTCGAGAAGTGTATTGGGTGGCAGAGGGATTTCGACTTATTCAAAAGGATTAATATTATGAGGTAGGTGTGGGGAGCATTTGAGAGAAACTCCGTGTTTTTTGCCAAATAAATTCAACGCAATATCTCCAATAGTCTGTCCACAGTGAACAGCACGTTTTAATATTTGACGCGCTTCTTCTTCCATAGAGACCCTATGTTTAGCCGCTTGAAGACGTAAAGCACGAAAAGTTGCTTCACCTAATTTATGCACATTTAAAGTTGCCATCTCACTGTCCAAATTACAGTATTTCTCTAATGATAGCATAGGAGGGAATAAGAAGGATTATTCATCTAGAGCAATCGCGCCTAAATAATATTTAATTTGGTGTATTTTTGATAGTGCAAGTGTTAGAACAATCGAAAATTAGGGTAGAAATGGACAGTATCGTAACAAGTTGTTTTCCCATTCAATTATAAACCGCCCGAGCACCGCAAGTTCTCTTCGGGACATTTTGCCAGGATGGCAAAATGAGTCGTCTTGAGCCAGGGATGGCGAATGACGACGACCCGAAAAGAGAACGAGGAGCACAGGATTAGCGGTTTATAGAATGAGAAAACAACTTGTTACGATGCTGTCATTCATCTTTTAGATGATCTTGTCCAGATAAAACACAGTATTCTTTGCGCTTTGTCCATTTTTAGCGTACACTAATATGATCCATAATATTAGGTATAATTCTGTAGGATAGAGGAGCGCACAGTGAACGATATGCTCAAAAATTTGATCATCTGGTCAATTATTGTTATTATTTTGGCGTCTATTTTTAGTAATTTTGGTCCCAAACACGAACCCATGACACAAGTGTCATTTAGCCAATTTCTAGACAGAGCCGATAAAAATGATATCAGCTCGGTTATATTCACTGAAGATGAATTAGTCGGCGTGACCAAATCCAATCAACAAATTTATACGATTATCCCGCAAGGCCCACAAGAATTAGTGCGTGATTTATTACATAAAGGCATTGATGTTAAAGGCAAGTTGCCAGAAAGTCAGCCTTTATTGATGCGCATTTTAATCAATTGGTTCCCACTCTCA
>CBFGYT010000352.1:0-1835 GCA_965653065.1 uncultured bacterium
TTATCTATTAATCGGCCTAGGTGGCGCTTTAGGTGCCCTGATGCGCGTAGAGTTAGGAAAATTATTCCCCACCACTTTAGGGCATTCTATTCCCTTGCAAATGTTGTTGATCAATATCATCGGGTGTTTTTTGATGGGATTATTTTCTGCTTGGTTAGAATATAAAAGCGCTAGCTTGTATTTTCGCTATTTTTTAGTTTCTGGGTTCTTAGGTGGTTTTACTACTTTTTCCGCGTTTGCTTTAGAAAGCTCTTTGCTGTTACAAAAACATCAATACACTTCTGCAGCTTTATATATTGGGTTATCGGTAGTGCTGTGTATTTGTTTCTTCTTTGTGGGATCTAAAACTTGGTTATTGTTTCGCTCGCTTTAGCATTCGCCAACATCACCCATTGTTGCAATGTCAAGGCTTCAGCGCGCAACTTGCTATCTAAGCCCAGCGCCTGCAATTGTTCCGCGCTAAAATAAGATTTTAAACTATTGCTGATGGTCTTACGCCGTTGATTAAATCCATCTCTGACTATATTTTCTAATAAAGAGAATGACTCTATCGCAAATTTAGGCGTCGTATACGGTTTTAAATAGACTATCTGCGACATCACCTTGGGTCTAGGGTGAAATGCCGATGGTGGCACATTAAATAAAGCGCGCACCTCGCATTGTAATTGCACCATAACACTTAAACGCCCATATTCTTTTGTTCCAGGCTGTGCTGCCAAACGTGCCACCACTTCTTGTTGCAGCATGAAAACCATATCTTCGATGAAATCTCGTTGTGCTAATAAATGGAATAATAGGGGCGTTGAAATATTATATGGTAAATTGCCAATCACTCGAATTTTTTGTGGTGGCGATACTAAAAACTGTATGGAAAATTTCAACGCATCTTGTTGATGAATATGTTTTTGCAAGGCGGGATAATTTTTTTGTAGCAAAGTCACTAAATCTTTGTCAATTTCCACCACATCTAATTGCGTACCTAGATTCAGTAAATGCTGTGTTAACGCCCCCTGCCCTGGCCCTATTTCTAAAATGTGATCGCTTGCTTTCGCGGCGAATGCTTTTATAATCGCCGCGATGATCGTTTCATCGATTAGAAAATTTTGTCCGAAGTGTTTTTTAGCTTGGGGGAGTGGGGGCAAATGAGGATTCTCCTTTTTGGTCTATACCGTTCGCCATTCAAAATGCGCAGTTTAACCACTGAATAGGGAAATCGCCATTGCAAGGGACGCAGCGACGTGACGATCCAGTGAGTAATCCGCAGATCTGTGCACGATTCTCTGGATTGCCACGTCGCTGCGCTCCTCGCAATGACAACGTTCTCGTTCTGTGTAAGATACGAAGTTAAACGCTGATAGTTAGCACGGGGTGGCATGATGATGGGGGTCCCCTGCCGCGCGGAGCTTGCGAGCACGGCGGGGGTAATCATCATGACAGGACCCCGCGAACATGAAGAGAGTTATCGTCAACTACCCTTGTTTCTCTGCCGCAGCGTCCGTAGCCTTCGCATCCGCATTATCACCATTATTCAAATAAATACGTATGTAAGACGATTGTCGCATGCGTCGTAACCAATCTTCTGTTTTCTCTTCCATTTTACTTTCAAACATCATACGGCGTATTTGCATTTGTCTATACTCAAGCGTATTGTCTTCTTCTTTACGCCCTAATACTTGAATTAAATGCCAACCATATTCACTTTTTACCGGATCACTAATTTGATTCACAGTTAACCCATTCATCGCTTTTTCAAACGGTGGCACTAAGTCTCCCGGCTTAGGCCATCCTAAATCACCGCCTTTAATGGCACTGGTAGGATCTTGTGAATATTTTTC
>CBFGYT010000353.1:0-1825 GCA_965653065.1 uncultured bacterium
GATTCAGATGGGTATGGTATTAATGGGCAAACAGTTTAATCTTGAAAATATGCCAGTACCGGCTCCACATGAAGCGGGCTATAGCAATACCAAAGAACTGGGACGCTTAATCTATACAGAGTATGTGTACGCATTTGAATTGGCGGCTGTCATTCTTTTGGTTGCGATGGTAGCCGCAATTGCACTCACATTACGTCATCGTACTGATAAAAAATCACCAAATCCATCAAAGCAAATTGCAGTTAAACGAAATGATCGGATAAGAATAATACCTATGCCGCCTGAAAATAGGGAATAAGGTTGTTTAAGAATCAAAAAAGTCAAATTAATAATACACAAAGATAGTTTTATATTAGAGGGTGGTTAATTGATATCGTTATCCCATTATCTTGTGCTAGGCGCAATTTTGTTTGCGATAGGTGTGGTTGGTATTTTTCTCAATCGAAAAAATGTGATCATACTGCTGATGTCTATCGAACTGATGTTATTGGCGGTAAATATGAATTTCGTCGCTTTTTCTCATTTCCTCCAAGACACGGCAGGTCAGATTTTTGTTTTTTTTATTCTTACTGTCGCTGCAGCAGAGGCCGCCATAGGGCTAGCTATCCTGGTCGTGCTGTTTCGTAATTTACGCACTATTAATGTTGACGATCTGGATGAGCTTAAAGGTTGATATGTATCTTGCGGCGGAAACTGATTAATAACTAATAATTAATATTTCACAAACATAGATGGAAAAACTTTATTTGTTGGTCCCGCTCGCACCCTTATTTGGTGCAATTGCTGCAGGGCTATTCGGTCGTCTTATAGGGACAACTTGGAGTCACCGCGTCACGATTGCGTTAGTGCTCGTATCACTTATTGCTTCATTAGTTATTTTTATTGATGTTCTGCAGGGTAATACATTTAACGGTAGTGTATATACCTGGATGGTTTTAGGTGAAACCCATTTTGAGATTGGATTTCTGATTGATTCACTGTCGGCCACGATGATGGTTGTTGTGACATTAGTATCATTAATGGTGCATATTTATACCATAGGCTATATGCATGGAGATCCTGGTTATCAACGATTTTTTAGCTATATTTCACTTTTTACTTTCTCTATGCTGATGTTGGTAATGTCCAACAATTTTTTACAACTTTTCTTCGGCTGGGAAGCAGTAGGCCTTGTTTCTTATTTATTAATTGGATTTTGGTATACCCGGCCGACTGCTATTTACGCTAACTTAAAAGCATTTTTAGTCAATCGTGTCGGTGATTTCGGTTTTCTACTCGGTATAGGTCTGGTATTAGTTTATTTTGGCACGCTAGATTATGAGATTGTTTTTGCACATGCGGGCCATATGGCTTCTCATTCCATCGAAATCATCCCAGGGCAATCTTGGATGTTGATGACAGTGATCTGTTTATTGTTGTTTGTCGGTGCAATGGGGAAATCTGCGCAATTTCCCTTACATGTATGGTTGCCAGATTCAATGGAAGGTCCGACCCCGATATCGGCTTTAATTCATGCTGCTACGATGGTTACAGCGGGTATTTTTATGGTTGCTCGTATGTCACCACTCTTCGAGTTGTCTGAGATGGCATTGACAACAATCCTAATTATCGGTGGGATTACCACATTATTTATGGCGCTAGTGGCTGTCGTACAAGATGATATCAAACGGGTTGTAGCCTTTTCTACGTTATCACAGCTTGGTTATATGACTGTTGCACTAGGCGCTTCGGCATACTCAATTGCAATCTTTCATCTGATGACGCACGCTTTTTTCAAAGCTGTCTTATTTTTAGGCGCTGGTTCTGTAATCATCGCTATGCATCA
>CBFGYT010000354.1:0-1818 GCA_965653065.1 uncultured bacterium
GTCTGCAACAGTTGGAATATCTTTCGCTTCTTCAGGCGGTAAATGATATAAATCTTTATCGATTGGCTCACCGGGATGAATTTTATTTTGCACGCCATCTAATCCTGCCATCATCATGGCAGCAAACGCTAAATAAGGATTACAGGTCGCATCTGGGAAACGAACTTCAATACGTCTTGCTTTAGGGCTAGGCGTAAAAGGCACGCGAATGGACGCAGAACGATTACGTGCCGAATACGCCAACATAACAGGTGCTTCAAAGCCAGGCACTAAACGACGATAACTGTTTGTCGTTGGATTGGTTAATGCATTTAACGCGCGTGCGTGTTTAATAATTCCACCAATGTAATATAAAGCCATTTCAGAAAGACCGGCATAATTTTCGCCGGAAAATAAATTCACGCCATTTTTAGCTAATGATTGATGGCAATGCATACCATTACCATTGTCTCCCACTAAAGGTTTAGGCATAAAAGTGGCTGTCTTACCATACAAATGCGCGACATTGTGCACAACATATTTGAAAATTTGCATTTCGTCTGCTTTTTTCAACAGCGTATTAAAGCGTGTGCCAATTTCATTTTGATTTCCAGTCGCCACTTCGTGGTGATGTACTTCTACAACTAAGCCCATGGCTTCTAAGGTATTACACATCGCCGAGCGAATATCTTGTGAAGAATCCACGGGCGGTACCGGAAAATAACCGCCTTTTACACCAGGGCGATGCCCTAAATTCCCACCTTCTAATACGGTATTTGAATTCCAAATCCCTTCACAAGAATCCACGCTAAAAGAAGCGCCACTGATACCCACTTGCCAACGAACATCATCAAATATAAAAAATTCTGGCTCAGGACCAAAATAACAACTATCGGCTATACCCGTTGCACGCAAATAATTTTCTGCACGCATGGCTAAAGCACGTGGACATCGGTCATAAGGTAACATCGTATTAGGCTCAATAATATTGCAGCGGATGTTGACCGTAGGATCGCTATAGAAAGGGTCGAGTACTGCTGTATCAATATCGGGCATTAAAATCATGTCCGACTCTTGAATGCCTTTAAAGCCGCGAATAGAGGAAGCATCAAACATTTTACCTTCTTCTACAAAACCATCGTCAATTGCATGGATAGGAATGGTCAAATGTTGTTCTTTCCCATCCAGTCCGGTTAATCGTAGATCAGCATAACGAATATCATGTTCGCCGATTAAATTTTTAATGGCTTCAATGGACATATTTTGCTCCTAGAGGTTGTATGAAGGGTTTGAATGGGGGGTAGTATAACAACTTTTTAAATGGAATGCATATCTACCCCGGATAAAACGTACTTACAAATAAATTATTTACATCATGCTGTGCTTTTAATTGTTGAAACGCTGCAAACTGTGGATATGCTATTTTGGCAATATCTACATTTAGCGTTTCTGTTTGGTTTAAAGCAAAACTACCATTGTGATTTAACGCTAAACTTATCAATTGCGTTGCCGCGACTTGTGCATTACCCTTGATTGATTTATCAAAACCAATGGTAATTGCCAACATATTGTCAGCATTGGGGGACAACATCGCTCGACTCGCTTTAGCTGCATAGCGTACTGAAATTTGACTAAAAGCCCAATTATTTTCAAGTGCTAATGCGCGTAAATCATCGACAAAAGAAACAAATTGCTCTGCTGGAATATAATAAATTTGCTGACTTTGATTATCCTCTAAACGCGCTTGTCGCATCAGTAAATCACTTTGTGTTAATTCAGGATGCATCCATTGATTTCCTAATAAAGAGGTTTCAATTTGCCAACGTAATTGCTTTTTCC
>CBFGYT010000355.1:0-1773 GCA_965653065.1 uncultured bacterium
ACGTCGTATTCGCCATACGGTTGAAGTTGAAGATACCCCATCAAACCGTGGCATGATTAATAGAGTGCTGTATTTGTTAGAAGTTCAGGAGTAACGACATGCATTTGAATACATTAAAACCAGCAGAAGGTTCGCACAAGCCTAAAATTCGTGTCGGTCGCGGTTGGGGCTCCGGTGTAGGTAAAAACGGTGGTAAAGGGAATAAAGGCCAAAAATCACGTGGTAGCGGTAAAGTGGCTATCGGATTTGAAGGCGGACAAATGCCTTTACACAGACGCCTACCGAAAAGTGGTTTAAACTCTTGGAAGAAACGATACCGATGTGAAATTCGTTTATCACAATTAGATAAGTTAAGTGCGACTGAAATCTCTTTACAAAGCTTAAAAGACATGGGTGTAGTTGGCCACAACACATTATTTGTGAAAGTGATTGCCACCGGCGTGATCAATAAAGCCGTGACTTTAAAAGGGATCGCCGCAACAGCCAAAGCGAAAGAGCAGATCATTGCCGCTGGTGGACAAGTATTAGCTTAACACAAGGATAAATTTATGAGTGCTGCAGCGCCCTCTTCTGGTGGATTGAGTGAATTAAAGCAACGATTGTTATTTTTATTGATTGCAATCATTGTTTACCGGATTGGCGCACACATTCCTGTTCCTGGGCTAGATCCAGAACGATTGGCGGATTTTTTTAGAGCACAAGAAAGTGGCTTGTTAGGTGTATTTAACGTTTTTTCGGGTGGCGCATTGCGTCGCTTTAGTTTGTTTGCTTTAGGGGTTATGCCCTATATTTCAGCTTCCATTATTGTGCAATTGATGAGTTCTGTGGTGCCTCAATTGGAGCAATTAAAGAAAGAAGGCGAATCAGGACGACGTAAGATCAATCAATATACGCGTTATGGAACGTTATTTTTAGCTGTCTTTCAAGGCTTAGGCATGACGAAATACATTGTCAGCAATCATGTGGCATTGTCAGCAACGTTTGGATTTTACTTTACTGCGACCGTGACGTTGGCTACCGGAACGATGTTTTTAATGTGGTTAGGCGAACAAATTAATGAACGCGGTATTGGCAATGGGATTTCATTATTGATTTTTGCTGGGATCGTGTCGGGATTGCCGGCGGCCGTAGGTCGAGTGTTAGAGCAATCTAGGCAAGGGCAAATGGATGTCTTGGTATTATTATTTATTGGCGTCCTGATTTTAGCGGTATTTGGGTTTGTGGTTTTTGTAGAAAGAGCGCAGCGACGCATTACGATTCATTATGCCAAACGGCAGCAAGGGCGTAAGATGTATGCGGCACAATCTAGCCATTTGCCATTAAAAATTAATATGACTGGGGTAATACCGCCGATTTTTGCGATGAGTATTTTGTTGTTACCCAGTTCTATGAGTCAGTTTTTAGGGTCGATGCAAGGATTTGGTTGGTTAAAAAGCGTATCCTATTGGTTACAGCCTTCTAGTCCGGTGTATATGATTGCGTATGCGGGATGTATTATATTTTTTGCGTTTTTCTATGCCGCCTTGGTATTTAATCCGCGCGATACGGCGGATAATTTAAAGCGGTCGGGGGCGTTTATTCCGGGAATACGTCCAGGGGAACAAACGGCTAAGTATATTGATACCGTGATGACACGGTTAACTTTGGTCGGCGCTTTGTATTTGATTTTTGTGGCGTTATTGCCGCAAATTTTAATTAGTAAATTGAATGTGCCTTTTTACTTTGGTGGAACGTCATTATTAATTGTCATCGTGGTATTAATGGATTTTTATT
>CBFGYT010000356.1:0-1765 GCA_965653065.1 uncultured bacterium
ATCATCTAACGCTAAGTAAAATCGACTTGATCCCGGATCGCCTTGTCGTCCCGAGCGACCACGCAATTGATTATCGATACGTCTAGATTCGTGTCGTTCAGTTCCCAGCACGTGTAATCCACCGGCAGCAACCACAATGTCATGACGCTTTTGCCAATCGGTTTTATGTCTCGCGATATTTTCTTCACTGTGATCTTCTAAATTACTTAATTCAGAAGCCAAATGCCCACCTAATACAATATCCGTTCCGCGTCCAGCCATATTGGTTGCAATGGTCACGGCACTAGGACGTCCTGCTTCAGCAATAATATTGGCTTCTCGCTCGTGTTGTTTTGCATTTAATACTTCGTGTTTGATTTTTGCTGCTGTTAATAACTTTGAAAGATGTTCGGAAATTTCAATGGAAATCGTTCCTACTAATACCGGTTGCTGCCGCTCTACACAATCTTTAATTTCAGCGATCACCGCTTGAAACTTTTCTTGACTATTAATATAGACTTTATCAGCATAATCGGTACGCATCACCTTCTTATTGGGTGGGATCACAACCACTTCTAATCCATAAATTTGATGAAATTCGTATGCTTCGGTATCGGCGGTCCCTGTCATCCCAGCGAGTTTTTCATATAAACGGAAATAATTTTGGAACGTAATCGAAGCTAATGTTTGATTTTCATTTTGGATAGGCACATTTTCTTTAGCTTCTACTGCTTGATGTAACCCATCGGACCAACGACGCCCTACCATCAATCGCCCCGTGTGTTCATCGACAATAAACACTTCATTATTTTTAATCACATAATCAACGTCGCGTTGATACACAAAGTGCGCACGTAAAGCCGCATTTAGATGATGCATCAACACCACGTTTTGCGCATCGTATAAACTCTTGTGATTTTTAATAAGTCCGGCTTCTTCTAATAATGTCTCTATATGAATATGCCCTTGTTCGGATAAAAACACTTGTTTCGTTTTTTCATCCACATAAAAATCACCTTCACTTTCTTCTGTCTCTTGACGAATCAACTGTGGTGCAATGGCATTCATGCGTTCATATAATTCAGCGCCTCCTTCAGATGGCCCTGAAATAATTAAGGGGGTACGTGCTTCGTCAATTAAAATAGAATCCACTTCATCGACGATGGCAAAATAATTACCGCGCTGCACTTTGTTTTGCAAACTAAACGCCATGTTATCGCGCAAATAATCAAAACCAAATTCATTGTTGGTACCATAAGTAATATCGGCAGCATAGGCTTTTTGCTTATCAGGCGGCGCCATTTGCGTTAAATTAACGCCTACTGTTAACCCTAAAAATTCATACACCGGTTGCATCCATTCGGCATCGCGTTTGGCTAAGTAATCATTCACCGTTACAATGTGTACGCCACGACCCGTCAGCGCATTTAAATAAGCAGGCAGCGTCGCCGACAATGTTTTTCCTTCCCCCGTTAACATTTCTGCAATATTACCTTCATGCAAGACCATGCCACCTATTAATTGCACGTCGAATGGGCGTATATATAAGGTACGCATCGCCGCTTCGCGTACTGCCGCAAATGCTTCTGGCAGTAAACTGTTTAAAGATTCACCTTTTGCATATCTATCTTTGAATTCTACGGTTTTAGCACGGATATCTTCATCGCTTAATGACTTAAATTCATCTTCTAATGCGTTGATACTGTCCACTTGTTGATATAAACGGCGCAAAATTCGGTCATTACGACTACCAAAAATACCTTTGACGATGTTGGTAAATACCATG
>CBFGYT010000357.1:0-1756 GCA_965653065.1 uncultured bacterium
GAATCTAATAGCGCTACGCCTAAATAAAGAATAACTACCATAAAACTAATAATAGAGACTGGCTTAGAAAAAATTTTCCGCCAAATGACTTGCAAGTGTTCGTGTTGATAGATCCAATATAAATAAAATAGCAAACTCGCTATTAATAAATAAAACAATACATCGGAGGTTAAAAACACCCATTGGATCATACTATCACTCCAAGCGAATACGCGGATCAACGTAACTATAAGCGAGATCGGTTAAAATTAAACCCGCGATATACAATACAGTTCCGAGATACACCATCACCCGCACAATTGCAAAGTCTTGTTGCAAGATGGCATCAATAGTGTAACTGCCTAAGCCGGGAATACCGAAAAAAGATTCTAACAATAAGCTTCCTAAAAATAAAGAAGGAATTAATACAACCACGCCCGTTAAAATTGGCAACGCGCCATTAGGTAAAATATGAGAAAATAAAATGCGTAATGGCGATAACCCTTTTGCTTTCGCCAAGCGTACATACTCTTTGTTGGCTTCTTCTAAGAAAATAGCACGATACCAACGCGCATTAGCACCTAAACTACTGATAATTGCCACCAGAATAGGCAATATCACAAATTTAAATTGCGACCATCCAGGACTATAGCCAGACAAAGGCACCCAGTGCCACCATTTAGCTATTAAAAACTGCCCAAAGATAATATAAAACAGCGTAGAAATAGACATGATGATAATACAAAAAATCACTGATGCCTTTTCTACCCATGTTTCATGAAATAAAACCATAAATAATGCAAAAAAAATATTTAATGCCAATCCAATCATAAAACTAGGAATAGCGATCGCCAGACTAGGCCCCATTCTTTGTTTTAAATCACTGCCAATATTACGATTACTATCGGATTGGCCAAAATCAAAGACCAACATCTTTAATGACTTTTGATAAAACAAAGTATTAGTCACATGCTGCCATCCTGTTTGATGACTATCGTAAAAAATAGCTTTATCATAACCATGTTGTTGTTTCCAATCGACAATCGCTTCGGTTGTTACATATTTGCTGCCTAATTGCATACGAGCCATATCATCAGGGCTGTTTACTTTGAAAAATAATAGAAACGTGATTAGATTCACGATTAAGATAACCGGAATAGCATACAGTATTCGTCTGATAATATATCCTAACATTTACTCTACTCTCTTTTGGTAACTATATTCAATTTCTTTCAACAGGCACGATTTAACTCGGAATTCAAAAGTCGTCATTGCGAGCTTGCGAAGCAATCCAGGGAATAACTGACTGCTCTACGATTAATCTCCTGGATTGCCGCGTCGCTGCGCTCCTCGCAATGACGCTTTTCGATTATCATCGCATAATATTGCATCTTCACTTGTATCCGACACAGATCTAACCACTCGTCGATTAATCTGTCTATACAATCTAATTCCAATAATAACAAAAACAATAATCCCTACAATAATCAATCCAATTGGCCACAAAGAAACTTGATTCCATGCTAAGCGTGCTTGATATCGCTCTTTGGGTAATAAACGCATATATTTTAATTCATTATTTACTAAAGGATTAGGATAACTGTTTAATACCCATTGATGCGATAATTGATAGCTTACAGGATAAAACCCCCATACCCACGGTGCATCTTGTTGTACTTGATGTACCATTTTGTCAATAATAGCTTGTCGCTCTGGGCCATTAGGCATTTGTGTCATTTGCTCATACCAACGATCAAACTGTGGATTTTCATAATTC
>CBFGYT010000358.1:0-1715 GCA_965653065.1 uncultured bacterium
ACAGTCACAAAGCGTGCTTGTGACACAATAGAATACGTTCTATCGGCAATGCGAATGGTATTATCGTCTTGTAGATTTAATGTATTATTGCCTTCCGTTAATACCGGTGGTAAGACATTGTGATCTAACATCATGAGATTAAAGTTAAACACTTGATCCAACTGATGGCCATCCTGATCAAATAAAGCATTTAATTCTTGGCTGCGTTTGGCCAATGCGCCTTGTGCGCCTACCGTTAATGCGGCTTGATGTAATCCTTGTAAACGAATGGGATTAATGCCTTCAGTGGATTCATTTTTTTCCATCTTAACTTGTCGTAACAAACGCAATTGTGACAAATTGGAAGTGTCGGCATCAAAAGGATAAACGGCAGTATCATATTGTGTCTTAACGCAGCCGGTTAAGCTAATACATAAGCATAGATAGAATAAACCAATAATCCATGAAAACCGTCGATTAACTGCTGGCATAAAGTAGCTCTATGACTTTAGAACGTGGAAATACAACGATATCAGCGCGGTTACCACATTGATAACCCGCATCGCGCAACACTTGGCCTAAGGGGATGTCTTTTGCGTTGATGCTCACTAAAATAGGAATAGCGGGATTGACTCCTGATACGCGCAATTGATAACCACTGGCTTTGGCAATTTGCGATACTAACGGTTCAATCGGGCCAGACCAATTCATACTGGTTAAACTGGACATGCCATAATCTGATGGGTCGGGGGCCGTGTACTGTTTAGGAGTTGGGTTGGTTGCTTGTTGATTCTCGGCTAAGCTTTGTAAAGATTGAGTCACGGCATCGGCGGCTTCGGCTAATTTTTCTTCAGCAGGGTCGACATTAGGACTTTTAGGGATAGAGTCCGCATTATGCTCTTTTAATGTGCAACCTGCAAGGCTAAGGCAGAGAAGCAGAAAAGTTAAATAAAGACGCATGTGTTTAATCCTAATCTCGAATAGAGGTTTATTATCAAAGCTTTGCTTTATCATATAGACATATGGATGTATAATCAATATGATGATTTTCAAGTTTTGCACATAATTTCATATTTCTAAGTATAATGGGTATATATCCATTGTACTTAGAAATGCGAAGCAAGGTTATTGTATTCACGAGCCGTCATCCTCGCGCACGCGGGGATCCAGGAAATAGTGCACAAATTGTGGGTTATTCCTGGATCCCCGCGTGCGCGGGGATGACAATGTACGACAATACTAACCTAACTGTGCATTTTAAATGACGAACGATATAAACAGTACGTACTTTTGCAACGAACATAAACAAGGATACAAACAAATGAATCGAACGGTTGGATTAATAAATGGCTAAATTACAAGTTCGCGCTCATTGGCGAGACAGTGCGCGTGCGCCACGCTTTTTTATCATCGATGCACGTTCTGCTTTGCCTTGTTTATTGCTATTGTTACATATACGCTGGTGGACTTTGTGGTTCTTTTTATCCGCAGCCCTATTTTTTGCTATATTAGAACGATTCGGTTTTACCATTCAGATTTTAGGGCGAGCCATACGGTCGCTATTAGCTGGATCGCGTAAATTATGTCGCCCTTGGTGGCGTGAAGATAAATTGATGTGAAGATGATATGACAGAATTACAGAAACGATTAGTTGCCGTTATGAAAGCCATGGAATTGGGCTTTACGTTAAATGGCCGTGATATTTTGCCTGAAGAAATATTTTCTGAAATAGGCAT
>CBFGYT010000359.1:0-1710 GCA_965653065.1 uncultured bacterium
CACGATCAATCAAGAACTTTGCAAGAATGGACGCGCGATAATATAGCGTTCGGTAGCTAAGCTCTTGATTTCTATAGTAAATTGCTATCTTATTGGGAGAGTCTTCGCTATATTTTGTAATATTTTCAATAAAAGACATCATGAAATGTATTTCCTCGTAGTCGCTTGATATAAGTTTGACAATTATAAGAGGCTCTTGTATCATCAATCAATATGATGTTGATGATAAGTGATATCACTAAAATGAATTTATCAGAACTGAATTTAAATCTATTAGTAGGGTTGAATGCACTGTTATTAGAAAAGAATGTGACGGAAGCAGGTAAACGTATCGGTGTGAGCCAATCTGCAATGAGTAATGTTTTAAAACAATTGCGTGACCTTTATCAGGATGAACTTCTGATAAGAAGTCAAAGTAGTTATATGACTTTGACAGAGTGTGCTGAAACATTAAGAGAGCCAGTGCAATTGGCGTTGCAACAAATTGAAATTGCTTTTTCTAAGAATAGGGACTTCAATCCACTTATTGCGACCAGAACATTTCATATAGGAATGTCTGATTACTTATCCTATGTGCTGCTACCAAAGTTAGTTGAGTACATCACGCGTTACGCGCCTAATATTCGCTTGATTATACATCATGTCAACTATTTAAGTTCTTTAGAACAATTTTCTTATCCTGCACTAGATTTGATTATCGGTAAATTTCCTAAAGCCCCATCTTCATTAATGTCACAAAGGTTATTTGATGATGAGGGAGTGTTTGTTGTGTGTCACAAACATCCTTTGGCGCAGAAAAAGAAAATAAGTTTGGCTACACTGGCGCAATATCAATATATTATGGTTTCATTTAGAGAAGATCCCAAGGATACTTTTTTGGAACATTTCTTCAGAGAATATGATATTGCTATTAAGACATCGATAGTGGTGCCTCATGCCATGATGGCATTGCATGCTTTGCCAAATACACAATTGGTGACTCATACGGTTCGAGGTCTCGTAAAGCCTTTAGCAAAACCATTCAATTTAAAAATATTGTCTACGGAAATATCTAGTCCGCAATATACTGCTTTCCAGTATTGGCAAACTAAATATAATAATGAGCCAGGGCATCGTTGGCTTAGAACGACTATTAAAAGCCTTTTTTAGTGCGTGTTTTCAGACTGCCTTCCGCAAATCCTCAATCATTGCCGCTAAAAACCGCGATGCTTCGCCGCCGGTGGCTGCACGATGATCAAACGTTAAGGATAAAGGCATGATACGGCGCGCCTGGCATTTGCCATCAATTAATTTCACTTCTTCCCGCACGTGCGTATGGATTATTGTTAGCCGCGATCCGCTCGCCCGATCCCGTAATATTTTTAGAGCCAAAACGTATTTATCGTTTGGTGAAACAAGAAGTGCCCGATGATGGCAAAGCACTCCCTCTAGGCAAAGCATTTGTGTTACGTGAAGGAACGGATGTCACATTAATTAGTTGGGGCGCCAGTTTACATGAAACACAGCAAGCCGCCGATGAATTAGCACAGAATGGCATTAACGCAGAGATAATCGATGTCGCAACGGTGAAACCATTAGATACAGACACTATTATTCAATCCATTCAAAAAACAGGCCGTTGTGTCATCGTACACGAAGCGGCAAAAAGTGGCGGCTTAGGCGGAGAAATTGCGGCACAAATCGCCGAGAAAGCTTTATTATCGTTATTAG
>CBFGYT010000360.1:0-1701 GCA_965653065.1 uncultured bacterium
ATGCACTAATGAAGGCATCGGTTTGGCTAAGGCTTGCAAAACAGACGATGCTTTTTTACTGGCATAGTTTTCAAGACTCTCGCCGCTGGCTAGCATTAAAATTAATAGCATCGCTGCCAAATAATTTTGCAGAATGACTGCGGTAATAATAGCAATCATTGCTAACACATCAGCACCCATATCTCGTCTTAACAATTGACGGATGATTCTTAAAATAAACGGGATCCCAGCAATGGTAATAATCCCTAACGACACTATTTCTCCTAATGATTTATCAATGGTATAGAAAACAAGATACTGTACAATACCTAATAAGCTTAAAATTGTCAGAATATAATCCCAATTAACGGTCTTTATTTTTTGCAAGATATTTTGTATGCATTCTGTCTTCATTGTTATTCCTTTTTAAGGTCCTCTTTTGATTTTTTGGCTGTGGAAGTAAAATAATCATACAGTACTCTTATAATTTTCGCCACTATATGTTTATCTATACCGCTCGTACTTCGAAATGCGAAGTTAAGTTTTCTTCTCGGCCCTCTCCCCAACCCTCTCCCGCGAAAAGCATCATGATACTAGCAAAGCTCTTAGCGCGGGAGAGGGGGCGGATCGAAGTGAAATTAAGAATCAGTGCTCAATTCTTGAAATGCAGTCCTTATTATTTTATTTTGAATAAAAATCATTTTTCTGTTATATTCACTCCTTCTCTATTACAAGATTTAAAAAAATGGCTCTTATCACCTTTCGCGATGTTTCTTTAAGCTTCGGTATGGCACCGCTACTCGATGCAACTAATTTTTCTCTAGACTCTGGAGAACGCTTGGCTATTCTAGGCCGTAATGGCGCTGGAAAATCGACATTACTCAAACTCATTGCCAATGAATTGTCTCCTGATAACGGTGAGATTATAAAGGCCCAATCGCTCACGGTTGCTAAATTAGTCCAAGAAGTTCCCGATAATATTACGGGCAGTGTCTATGATGTCATTGCCAGCGGACTAGGCGAAACTGGCAATTTATGGTCAAAATATCAGCACCTCTTAGACAGTACTGCTCACCATATGACTGATGCTGAGCAGCAAGAATTAGAGCGCTTACATCACTTATTAGATGAGCATAAGGCTTGGGACGTATCGCATCGGATTGAAACGATCATCGATCGCTTATCGCTACCCTCCTCTCAAGAATTCACAGCGCTTTCTGGCGGATTAAAGCGGCGTGTTCTGTTAGGTAAGTTATTAGTAACCGAGCCTGACATTTTATTATTAGACGAACCGACGAACCATTTAGATATTGCAGCAATTCAATGGCTAGAGCAATTTTTAAAAGAGTATAAAGGCACGATTATCTTTATTACCCACGATAGAACTTTTTTAAATGCTATTGCCACGCGTATTATAGAGTTAGATAGAGGTGAAATTCGTTCGTATCCAGGAAGCTTTGCTGAATATCAACAACGAAAACAGCATGAATTAGAAGTGGAAGCGACACATAATAAAGCGTTTGATAAAAAGCTCGCACAAGAAGAAGTGTGGATCCGTCAAGGTATTAAAGCGCGTCGTACGCGTAACGAAGGTCGCGTGCGCGCCTTAGAGCAATTGAGAAGAGAACGACAACAACGACGCACCGTGCAAGGCAATGTAAAAATGGCGACGCAACAAGCTGAGCTATCTGGAAAAATAGTCATAGAAGCCGTTAATATTAC
>CBFGYT010000361.1:0-1688 GCA_965653065.1 uncultured bacterium
TTTTTTGCCGCATCGATAAATATGGATAATTGCGTTTTTACCGCTTCTTGGCCCGTATAATCTTGCAAATAGCGCGGTCTTATCGCACGGTCAAAGCGTACATCGTCGTCTTGCGATGTGGCGGTGATAAAACGATCTTCTTGTAACATTTCTTATTCCCTATATTCTATTCACTCAATTCTATTCAAGATCACACTCTTCTTGTTCGCGGGGTCCTGTCACGATGATTACTCCCATCATCGTGCCACCCCGCGCTAACTATCTTAGTCTAACTTCGAATCTTAGTAACCACAGTCGAAATTTTAGATTGTTGTGTGCTGAACATCATTTAATCTTGGATTAGGCACAGATCCTTAATTTCACTTCGATCTCCCCCTCTCCCGCGCTAGGAGTTTTGCTAGTATAACGACGCTTTTTGCGGGAGAGGGGTAGATCTCGCTTATTTCTCGTTTCGCCTTTAGATTCACATATGTACCTAACGCAGGAGATACGATATGGTAAAACAACAAAACATTTACGACAACGCTTGCAATGCCTTCCTTAGAACTTCTTCCGCCGTCAATCCTTCCAATGGAATTTGCTTCAACACTTTAGTTGCGGCTTGCGCTTTAAATCCTAATGAGACTAACGCCGCTTGCGCTTCATCGATGACTTGTCGTTGTTTGCCATCGGTTAAAGTAATTTGATCAACTAAAGCAACATCCCATTCTTCTAATTTATCCGCCATTTCAATCAATAAACGCTCTGCGGTTTTTTTGCCAATACCCGGCAATCGCACTAAGCGTGTTAAATCATTACTGCGAATGGCTATCACAAAATCATGGCAATCAATGCTAGATAATACCGTTAAAGCTAGTTTCGGCCCTACGCCGTTTACTTTAATTAAACTACGAAATAAGGCACGTTCGTGTGCATCGATAAAACCAAATAACGTATGCGCATCTTCACGCACACTTAAATGCGTTAATAAAACCACTTCTTGGCCGACTTCAGGTAAACGATAACACGTTGATAAAGGCGCTTTGACTTCATAGCCGACGCCTGCAACCTCAATCAATAACTCCGGAGGCTTTACTTCTAATAAAATTCCTCGTAAACGTCCTATCACAATAATCCCCTTAATTTCCAGTCGCGATGATTGGCATGGCACATGGCAATGGCTAGAGCATCCGCTGCATCATTCGCCATCACCCCTTGTATGCCCAACATTTGTTTTACCATATGTTGAATTTGCGCTTTCTCTGCGCCACCATACCCTACAATTGCTTGCTTAATTTGTCTTGGGGCGTATTCATGTACCGGTAAATCCACGGCAACGATGGCAGCACCGCGTGCTTGCCCTAATTTTAAAGCAGAGCCTGCATTCCGATGCATAAAAACTTGCTCAATGGCAAATTCATGAGGCTGATACTGTGTAATGATTTCGCGTACGCCTTGATATATTTGCTGCAAACGCATCACCCAATCATCCGCGACCGTACGAATACAGCCACTGGCTAAATAGCGGTATTGATTACGCGTGCATTCTATGACACCGTAACCGGTAGCTCGTGAGCCAGGATCAATACCTACAATCCGTAGTGTCATGCTATTATTCCAAGTTGGCTAAGACCTCATCGGGAATATTGGCGTTAGAATACACTTCTTGCACATCATCTAATTCTTCTAACATATCCAATAAGCGTATC
>CBFGYT010000362.1:0-1683 GCA_965653065.1 uncultured bacterium
TGTATCAATGAAATTACCCCCTATTGTATGGTAGATGATACTGCTACTATACTTAAAGCATTCTTTGAAAATAAAGTAGTAGCAACAGTCATACATCACAATCATGAGGCAGATGCAAGCGAATTGAAAAGAAGGATACTAGAAGCAGCTGATGAACAAGCACTCACAATCCTCTTAGAGAAAGAGTCTTTGCGAGTGGAGAAAAAGGGGGGTTATACGGACGCCATTGAGGCAGCATTAACTTCTATTGGCGGGAGAGCAAAATCACGGTCGTTGATGGATAAGAAACTGTAAACAGCGCAAAAAGAACAATTTTCTCTTGACTAGGCACTCTTTCCTGTGATTAAATATTGTATTAATATCTATAACTTATCACAAACGCACCCTTAAAATTTTTATTAGTTATAGATCAACTATTTAAGAATGAGTAAACAAAGGTAAACAAATATGGCAGATCTTACTTCTAACAGTAGTAGCCCGCTAGCTCCACCTGAAAATTCGATTGCTGATTTTTTCAATGAGCCAGCAGAAGCCCCCCCTTCAACACCCGCAGAAAATCTTATAGTGAGAACTTTAGAGCCAAGAGTAGATCCTCAAACGCCGAGAAGCATTATTCAAGCACACCTTTCTACATTCTTCCATAATGTACAAGATGCTATTGATCATATTGAAACGGTCGTACGAAACCCACGCCAAGGTCTGACGGCTATTACAGAGGAAGTAACAACGCGAGTAAGTGACAATTGCACCGTAGCTAATTTACAGGATGTAGCGATGCGAGTGCGGGAAATGCGCGCTGATTTGGCTGATTTTCGACAAGATGCTGTTGATCAGATTGCAACGCATATCGAAGCAGCTAGGCAGCTGGGCCGACGTAGCTGTTTCTTTCAATTCATGTCAGCATCTGATGCAGCAGACGATGCACAAGCATTGATAGAAAATGACGCTAGAAGGCCTTAGATAAGTAACTCTAAACTACTGATAACAAATTAAGCGATTATCTCTTTTTAAGAGAAGACATGCTCTTTGCAACAACAAAAGCTAAAAATTAACCAGCAGCCGACTCTTTGTGTCTAAAAATAATACGGCCCTTGGTTAAGTCATAAGGCGTCAATTCTACTGTAACCTTATCACCGGTTAAAATACGAATATAATTTTTACGGATTTTGCCTGAAATATGCGCAGTGACAATGTGGCCATTGTCCAATTTGACCTTAAATGTGGTATTGGGCAGCGTTTCTACAATAACGCCTTCCATTTCTATACAATCTTCTTTAGACATACGTACTCGCTCTTCAATAACAATTGGCGCTATTTTCACCTAAAAGTCACAGAAAAGCAAGTTTCTTAGGTGTTATTTATAAAGCTTTATGCGTATTATTATAGCTTAAAAGTTTTAAGAAATAACAACTGTCTAAAATCCATTTATCCAAGACCATAGTCACCCGCTGATTGCGGCCATTCTATTTGGGAGCAGCACGAACTGGCGCGTATTTTTCTACAGCACCGTTTATGGGTGCAGCTATAGCCGTTCTATATACCCATCCACACCAGCACATGCCACAAAGGCATTCACATCCACATTATCCGGATATTCATCATAGGCATACGCATAAGAGGGATGAGAAGTCTTAGTATGTTACAGAATGAAGATAGCGACTACTTGCGAAAGGTATATAGCAG
>CBFGYT010000363.1:0-1679 GCA_965653065.1 uncultured bacterium
AGCAGCATATTGGCGAGAAAAGCATGAATCATAAAAAGTTTATTTTACTAACGATGCTAAGTTTAGGGTTGACCGCTTGTCAGCAACAGACTTATCGAGGTGTACCAGCAAATCAATGGAAACAATTAAATTCCGAGCAAAAATCTTTATTGATCGATCAAGCATATGATAATGATATCAATGCCGCTGGAGCGCCGTCTGCCGCAGGCAGCGTAACGGCACAAACTCCTATAGGCTCTATTGCGACGCAAGGTGTAGACAGTGGTGAATCTGTGATGCCCATGTTACATGCCACCTATCAAATGCAAGCAAAAGAAATGTCTGCCGCGACTTTGGTGTGGCAAATGGGAACTATCGATGCTGGGATAAGCAATCAAGCGAATCCATTTTTTAATGGTGAAGCTGGGCAATCCTATAATAAAGCACAACAAGCTGTATTTATGACTTCTTTAAAAAATGAATTGACACAGCAGCAAACTTTTAAAAATATAGACTTAGTGCCGAGTGCACCTAAAGCTGCAGCTATGCCAATTATCACTATCTATTTCAAATCAACTTATGTCAGTGATAGAACGGAAGGCAATCGAGTGACGTTAGATACGGTGTTACGCATAGAATCGCCGAATCAACCCGTATTTACAAAAACGTATTTAGTGACCAGCGACACCAGTGGGTCGTTTAAAACGAAAATGCAAACCGTGTCTACTTCTTTATTAGATAAAGTTCTAAAAGGGATAGACGATTGGTCTAAGACAGCACAACATCAATCATAATAAAGCGAGGAAAATTATGCGTAAGATTGGATTATTCAGTTTATTGGCGAGTATTATTTTATTAACGGGTTGTGCCGCTAACCCCAATGTGGATATTGGCGATTCTTTTTTGCAAAATAAACCTAAAACACTGGTGATTGTCACAACAAAAACCGATGTGGCAAATTATTATAATGCACAAGCCGAGCAAGAAGGGCAGTTGTTTGTGGCGATTGATCTGGTGAGTCAACAAAAGTTAGAAAAATATTTAAAGCAAATGGATATTAATTGGTATTATCAACAAGTAGCAGAAGATTTTCAACAAGAGTTAACGAAAGAAAATATTCATGCCGTGATCGCCAGTGAGCATCCCTATAGCGAAGATGCAGGGTTGTTTAACAATCCTAAATTAAATCGTGCTAGCATAGCGGGAGAATATAATGCAGATGAAGTATTGGTATTAAGTATGCCTTATTATGGAGTGCGTGTGCCTATGGGAAATCTTTTTAGTTCGCCCCCTATGGAAGGAGCTTGTGTGTTATTTGCGGAATTAAGCGACCCACAAAAGAAAACGATTTATTGGCGTCATACCAGTAGTATTACGAAACCGATCCCATTGCCAACAAATCAGCCTCCAGCGTATCCAAACGTCACGCAAACTATTTTAGCGAGTCAAAAAATGGCGCGTGAAGAGTTAATCGATAGTTTCTTATCGGGACAATAGGAGAATAGAATGGCTATCCGCCCTTACTTAACCACATTGCCAAAGATAGCAGATGCAGTTTATATCGATGAAGCGGCAGTCGTTATTGGCGATGTGACGATAGGACGAGATAGTTCTTTCTGGCCCGGTGCAGTGGCGCGTGGCGATGTTCATCACATCGTCATTGGCGAAGTACTTGAGGCCGACGCGGCCCGTGGTCTCGT
>CBFGYT010000364.1:0-1666 GCA_965653065.1 uncultured bacterium
AACAGAAAGATGAACATAATATTGATTTTATTTCGGGCTTAGGAAGTGGATTTTCGCCAGTGATCCGCGATACGGAAGAGCATACTGAACAAACGAGTACCGTGCATGAAATACATGACGCGAATGCATCTGCATCTACGCCATTGCCAGAAGACAGTGATGCAATGAAAACAGACGCTACAGAAGTGACAGAAACAGAAGAGGTTTCTGCTTTAATAGATGATCCTAAAGATGGCGCAAAATTAGATTTGAGTGAAACTTATTTGTCGATGGGTGAGTATGGGGCTGCTCGTAAATTATTAGAAGAAGTATTAAAGTCTTCGACCAGTAGCGCTGCTCAAAAAGAAAAAGCGACAAAAGGATTGCAAAATATAGAAGATCTTCATAAGCGTAATCATATAAAAGGGGATTTTTAATTATTTTATACCCATCGCATTTCGAAGTACGAGCGGTATATACCCAATGCACTTCAAAATGCGAGATTTATCACGAACCCTGAAAGCCGTCATTGCGAGCGCAGCGTGGCAATCCAGTGAATAGTCCGCAGATCTGAGGGCTATTCCTGGATTGCTTCGCAAGCTCGCAATGACGGTTACTCACTATTATAACTTAAGTTCGCATTTCGAATGGCGAACGGTATATACCAAATGTAAATGAATAGACGTAACCAGCACAAAAAAAAGAACAACATTTGGACATAAAAATATCTTATAAAACAACAAATTACATAAAAGAGGGTCAAATTACTAACTCTTTTTCAAATTTTATGCTATAATGAACGGACAGCCTAATAGGGTTGTAGATATTATACTTAGCGAAGGATTGGTGCGATTGTCTTTTTACTATTTCACAATGTCATACAGAGGTTGTTGAAAAATTAAGATACATCGTTAAGGGGTACATTTTATTGACAGGGATTAAGGATATGGTAGCACGAAAAGCTTCTATGAATCACAGAACTCAAATATTTGAACAAGCACGGCAGTTAATGCGTATTCAAGGATATCATTGTACATCTATCGCAGATATTGCAGAGCGTTGCGGTTTAAGTAAAGCCAGTATTTATCATCATATTTCTGAGAAGAAAGATTTAGTTAGTATTTCAATGCGCGAAGTGCAGAAATTCTTTAAAGAAAATTGCTTTGATTTAATTTATGATAATCAATTAACGAATGAAAAGAAAATAGACTTGTTATTTACAACATTAGGACAATATTTAACAGAACATCAAGGCGGATGTTTAGTTCATAATTTAGTGCATGAACTAGCAGATTCACAACCAGAATTTTTACCGTTGTTCCAAGAATATTTTTCATTGTGGATGAAGGCAGTGACACATATTTTACAACAATCATATCCTGCAGAAGCGGCGCATGCTTTAGCTGAAGATATTGTTGCTCAATTAGGTGGCGCTATTATGTTGGACAGATTGTATCATACTAATAAACATGTGCAACGCGTTAAAACATTGCTTATCTCTCATGTTATGAATAAGACAGTAGCGACGGCATAATTAACCCTATTTCAATAGGGAATGCCTAACCGTCATACGACTTACTTAAAGACTTGAAACTATTGTAGGGTAGATTTAAGGGTATTGTAGAATCGGTATATACTCAATGCACTTGAAGATGCGAACTTAACTCCCGTCATTGCGAGGAGCGAA
>CBFGYT010000365.1:0-1666 GCA_965653065.1 uncultured bacterium
TGCCAAACTTTATCTCCGGCCATACCCATTTTCCCGGGGAAGCCTAGTAAAGTGGCGATGCGATCGAGTGGTGCGTACGCTTTGGCTTGATAAGCGGCTAATACATCCATTAAATCTAAATGACGTTGGTGATAGCGGCTTAAATAATTATTCCATTTGAATTGTGTGTCATTGTCGCCCGTTTCCCAATAGCGCGGTGCGGCAATACTGTGGCGTAATGCGCGATAATGCAATACCGGTAAATCAAAAGCACTGCCATTCCAACTGACTAAAGTCGGGCAGAAGCGGTCGATGCCATCGAAGAAACGGGTAATTAATTCTTTTTCATCAGCATCTTCTTGGCCTAAAGACCACACTTTTATATTTTGTGGTGTTTTTAATACCGCAGAAATAGCCACTACTTTTTGTAAATAGTGTGGTAAAAAGTCGCGACCATTTTGTTCGCGCGCGACCGCGAATAAGGCTTCAGCAGCCTCACTATCAGACCATTCAGGACTATCGTATAAACGACGTGCGGCATCGCAATCGGGAACGGTTTCAATGTCGAAGACAAAAATGTTCATAATTTGTTCTTTTTGCAAAAAAATTGACGGCAGACGCATATTCTAGCAAAATAGGGATAAATTAGCTAGAACTGAGGTTTTCATGCACAACTTTTTAGATTTTGAGCGTCCTATCGCTGAATTAGAAGCGAAAATAGAGGAATTAGCGCGTATGGGCGATGATGTTTCCGTGAATATTAGCGGAGAATTACGGCGCCTACAGGCTAAAAATCGCGAATTAACTTTACAGATATTTTCTAATTTATCCCCCTGGCAAATTACCCAATTAGCGCGTCATCCATTGCGGCCACATACCTTAGATTATGTCAGCCGTATTTTCACCGATTTTGATGAATTGCATGGCGATAGGCATTATACCGATGATAAAGCCATTGTCGGTGGGATTGCTTATTTAGACAATCGCCCGGTGATGGTGATTGGTCATGAAAAAGGACGTAAAACCAAAGAAAAAGTAGAGCGTAATTTTGGTATGCCACAACCAGAAGGGTATCGCAAAGCGTTGCGCTTAATGCAATTAGCAGAGCGATTTCGCTTACCTATTTTCACGTTTATTGATACTGCTGGTGCATATCCTGGCATCGCCGCTGAAGAGCATAATCAAAGTGAGGCAATCGCACGGAATCTTTATGAAATGGCGGGGTTAAAAACTCCGATTATTTGTACCGTGATTGGTGAAGGTGGCTCGGGTGGTGCTTTGGCATTAGGCGTAGGTGATTGTGTGATGATGTTGCAATACAGTATTTATTCGGTCATTTCGCCAGAAGGCTGCGCCTCTATTTTATGGAAAAGTGCAGAAAGAGCATCCGATGCGGCGACGGCATTAAAACTAGATGCAGACAGTTTATTGAAACAACATTTAATCGATAAAGTGTTACCAGAGCCTTTGGGGGGTGCGCACAGACAAATCGATGAAATGGCGCAACATTTAAAAACAGAATTAATCTTACAATTAAATAAGATCCAAGAAAAGCCAATCGAAACCTTATTGGCTGAACGCTATGATCGTTTGATGTCGTATGGACAACATGTCATTACTCAAGACTGACGCGTAATGCCAAAGCACCACCCGAGCCACCTTCACCAATCACGGTACAAATAATCGG
>CBFGYT010000366.1:0-1665 GCA_965653065.1 uncultured bacterium
AATTTATAGAAAAACAAAAACCTGGTTTTAAACCTAAAGTAGGATTAATTTTAGGATCAGGATTAAGAAAGATTGCTGATAGCTTACAAGATGCTACTGTTATATCTTATAATGATATTCCTGGATTTACACAAACTACAGTCTCTGGTCATTCTGGTGCTTTATCATTAGGCTATTTACACAATGTGCCTATCGTATGTTATCAAGGCCGTTTGCATTATTATGAAGGGTTTAATCATGAAGCGATTAAAACGTATATTCGCACCTTAAAATTATTAGGCGCTGAGACTTTATTACTGACCAATGCATCTGGCTCTTTGCATCAAGATGTGTTGCCGGGTAGTTTGATGATGATAACCGATCACATTAATTTCCAAGGACATAATGCGTTGATTGGCCCTAATGAAGAAGAATTCGGGCCACGCTTTTTTGGCATGGAAGATGCTTACGATCCTAAATTGCGTGAATTGTTAGAAGTAGCCGCTAAAAAATTAAAAATCTCTTTGGCACAAGGCGTATATGCTTCTGTATTAGGCCCGATGTTTGAAACGCCGGCAGAAATTCGTGCTTTACGGATATTAGGTGCTGATGCCATTGGCATGTCTACTGTACCGGAAGTCTTGGTCGCACGGCATTGCGGCTTACGCGTCGCTGCTGTCGCGGCTATTACGAATTTAGCCGCAGGAATGACTAAAGAAACCTTGACACATGAAGGCACTTTATATCATGGACAAAAAGCCGCTGACAGTATGCAACAATTGATTGAAGGTTTTATCAAGGAATTATCATGACGCACACCATGCAAGAAACTACTTCTATTATTGAAGACGCAAAAAATGCACCTTTGAATGCAAAATTAGTTGCCTGTATGAAAGGGTTAATTGATCTCACTTATTTAGGCGATGACGATGATGCTGCCATCGATAGTTTATGTGCCAAAGCCGATGGCGTTGCTGCGCTGTGCATCTATCCACAATATATTGCTAGAGTCAAAACCAATTTGGCTGGAAAGCGTATTAAAATAGCGACTGTAGCTAATTTCCCTCATGGTAACAGTGATCTAAAAACAGTATTGGCAGAAATTGATAACGCTATTGCGCAAGGCGCAGATGAAATTGATGTGGTCTTACCATATCGAGATTTTTTAACGGGTGATTTTCATAGAGTCAATCATTTCTTAAAAGAAGTGCATGCACACGTGCCGCATCAAGTATTGAAAATCATCATTGAATCAGGCGCTTTACAAAAGCCGGCGTTAATTCGCTTAGCTGGACAAATGGTTATAGACAGTGGCGCTGATTTTATTAAAACGTCTACGGGTAAAATAGATGTAGGCGCTACGCTAGAAGCCGCTTATACATTGTTAACTTTAATCGAACAAAGTAAAAATCCATTGATCGGCTTAAAATTATCCGGCGGTATACGCACTATTGCCGAAGCCCATGCTTATTTGTATTTAGCGCGCGAAGTGATGGGAGAAATGTGGCTAAATCCGCATAATTTACGTATTGGCGCGAGTAAATTGTTGGATGAGTTGTTGACAAATTCTTAAATTGCAAAGGATATGCTAATTTCATTTCAAAATGCGAAGTTGTGCTATATACACGGATCTCGTCATTGCTGTAAGGGTCACGTAATTCGTTGACAAGTTTCAGCATACTTCTC
>CBFGYT010000367.1:0-1661 GCA_965653065.1 uncultured bacterium
ATTTTAGAAACGGTCATTTTACCTTTTCGCCCAGCAAAAATTTTAAAAAATTATCAAGCGATTTGGCTGGAGCAAGGCTCGCCTTTGTTAGTGTATAGTCAACGACAAGCACAAGCATTAGCAGAGGTTTTAGCAGAAGATGATATCGAAGTGGCTTTGGCGATGACTTATGGCCAACCTTCTTTTAACGAAGCACTGCTTCAATTAAAAGAGAGTGATCGTATTATTGTGATACCGTTATATCCCCAATATTCGAGTACAACTACTGCAGCTGTATTTGATGGCTTATCGCGTGCGTTAACACATCAAATGATAGTGCCGGAAATTATTTTTGTTAAAGAATATCATCGCCATCCGTTGTATATTCAAGCGTTAAGTTTAAGCATACAACATCATTGGCAACAACAGGGTCGCGGTGAGCTATTGGTTTTTTCATTTCATGGTTTGCCGCAATCATATTGTGAGCGTGGGGACACGTATGCTAAAGCCTGTGAAGAAACGATGTTGGCAGTCGCGCAAACGCTGAAATTGAAAGAGCATGAATATGCTTTATGTTATCAATCACGCTTAGGCTATAAGCCCTGGTTACAGCCGTATACGATAGAGTTTTTGCCGCAAAAAGCGCGTTCGGGGGTGAAACGGGTGGATGTGATTGCGCCCGGATTTGCCGCGGATTGTTTAGAGACGTTAGAAGAATTAAACATACAAAATCGTGAGGCGTTCCTAAATGCCGGCGGCGAAACCTTTCATTATATCCCCGCATTAAATGACAGTATTGATCATATTGCATTGTTGACGATGTTGGTGCGCGCGCGATTGTGATTATTAGTGATTATTAATTGACAAATGACCACGTATTTGCTAATCTGACTATAGACATATGACTATAGAGGTGTTTACCATGTCCAGAAAGCCAGCCCATATTGCCGCAGGAGAATTCAAAGAAAAATGCTTAAAATTAATGGATGAAGTGCATAGTACTCATTTGCCGCTCATCATTACTAAGCGAGGAGTGCCTATCGTGAAATTGGTACCAGTTGAAGAAAAGCCAGTGCGTTTGTTTGGATTACAAAAGAATTCGGTGACAATAATAAGTGATATTATTGCTCCGTTAGAAGAGAATTGGGATGCTAATGAACCTTAATCTATTACTCGATACTCACGTGCTTATTTGGTTGATGAATGGAGATAGCACACTTTCAAAAAAAGCACAGAAGCTTATTGAGCAAGATCGAGAAGAAGGAACTATATTTGTTTCAGCAATTTCTATTTGGGAGATTGGGATGTTGGAGCAAAAGAAACGTATTATTTTAAATAAGCCATGTTTAGAATGGGTCAAAGAAATTTTTCACTATGGAGTCCAATTATCACCATTGACTCCTGAAATTGCGATAGAGAGTTGTCAATTGCCAGCATATATCGCAGGAGATCCAGCAGATCGTATTATTATTGCAACCGCGCGTATAGAATCATTGACGCTATTGACTTGTGATGAACGTATATTAGCTTATGGTGACAAAAAATTAGTTTTAACTATGAATGCAGGGGAATTGTAACAATTATCCTCTTCTTAATGTCGGCGTGGTTGCAGTAGGCGTAGGTGTACTTTGTTGTTGCTTACGATTCGCTAAATGTAGTTCTAATGCTGGTCTAGCATGAAC
>CBFGYT010000368.1:0-1660 GCA_965653065.1 uncultured bacterium
GCGCGCAGCTTGCGAGCACGGCGGGGGTAATCATCATGACAGGACCCCGCGAACATGAACAGAGTAATGCTGAATTGAAAAATGCAAATATCGCATTTTGAAGTGAAACGGGTATATACTGAATAGCGTTTTGTTTTAGTTAAAACAAAACGCGAAGAGTATAAAAGATTTTAGTAAGTAATAACGTGAGGAGACAAAATGGACGCGATTAGTTTAATTGCTAATGTACAAGGTATGACAGCGGTTGCTGTGGCTATCTTGATTGGGTTAGGTGCGGTTGGTGCCGGTATCGGTATGGGTATTTTAGGCGGTAAATTCTTAGAAGGCGGCGCCAGACAACCTGAATTATTACCAACTTTATTAAAGAATATGTTTTTAGTCGCCGGTTTAGTCGACGCGGTTGCTATTATCGGTGTGGGTTTAGCGATTATCTTTATTTTTGCCAACCCCTTTGCTGCCAGTGTCACTAAATTATTAGTACAACAAGGCGTGTTAAAACTCGTTAGTTAATACATGGAGTGATCGCAAGTGAATCTCAATTTTACATTATTGGGTCAAATCATCACTTTTGCTTTGTTTGTATGGTTTACCAAACGCTTTGTGTGGCCATTGATCATTCAAGCGATTAATGATCGCGAAGCAAAAATTGCCGATGGATTGGCGGCTGCAGAGCGTGGACATCATGAATTGGCTTTATCGCAAGAGCGCGCTAAAGAAATGTTGCATGAAGCCAAAGCAAAAGCCAGTGATATTGTCGAGCAAGCGCATAAGCAAGCAACGCATATCTTAGAAGAAGCCCGTCAAGAAGCACGCACTTTGAGTGGTCGTATGGTGGCTGCTGCCGAAGAAGAAATTCTACAAGCAAAGCACGCTGCTAAAATGGCGTTGCAACAAGACATCGCGACTATGGTGGTGAAAGGCGCTGAACGGATTATCAAGCAAAGCATGGATAACAGTATCAATGATCGCATGATTTCCGATTTAATTGCAGAGGTGAATGTCGGTGAGTAACGCAAGACCTTACGCAAAAGCTTTGTTTGCCAAAGCACAGCAACATAATCGCATCAATGATGTCGCAGTGTGGTTACACGCTTTGGCCGATGTATTTGCTCGTGACAAGGTTGTTAAATTATTGGCAGACCCACGCGTCGGCAATGAAAAAATAGTAGATGAATGTTTGCGTGTGCTAGGCGATAAAATTTCAGATGAAGACAAGAATTTTCTGCGCTTATTAGCAGAAAATAAATGTTTAGCCATTGTGCCGGCGATTTTAGCGATTTATCAACGGTTGCAATTAGCCAGTCTCAACAAAACTGCAATTGAAGTTATTAGTGCAAAGAATTTAACTGAGCCACAATGTCGTGCTTTACAAAAAACATTAGAGCATAGATATCGTGGCGCAGTAGAATTAACGTATCAAGTTGATCCCAGTTTATTGGGCGGCATGGTATTACGTATAGGCGATAAGGTGATAGATGGCTCTATCAAAGAGCAATTACACCAACTCAATCAATCCATCAACGAATACGCTTAAAGGAACGATTATGGCAATAGAAGCAAAAGAAATCAGTTCACTTATTTTAAAACGCATAGAATCTTTTATGCCAACGACAGAAAGTCGCTCTGAAGGAACTATTATCAGTTTACAAGACGGCATTTT
>CBFGYT010000369.1:0-1646 GCA_965653065.1 uncultured bacterium
AACGGTTAAAAGAAAGTATAAGTTTACAACCCACTTTAGAATGGAATTTGAGCAGAACTATTTCCAAAATAAATTATAAGATCCACACTGACGCCATTAAAGAAAATTTGATCCCACACCTCATATCTCAAAAACAGCAATCTCTCACTTATGCTAATGAGGCCGACCTCTTAAATATAGCGCTTTTCGGTAAAACAGCGAAAGAATGGAAAGATCAAAATGCTAATAGCCAGGGTAATGTACGTGATGAAGCCACTATTCAACAGCTGATAGTATTATCTAATCTTGAAAGCATGAATGCAGAGCTAATTAAACAGAACATGCCACAAAACCAACGACTAATAGTTCTTAATAAAATGGCCATCGAACAGATGAAGAGTATTTTAAACTCTATTACAGCGCAACGGCTAGAAAATGTAGTCAAAAAATCGCCGATGGTAAGGATAGAGACGAATAACGGAAATTAGAAATCATTATACCCTCACAACTTATCATACTCTTCCAACGAAATTTTCCTCGCCTCTTCCGCCAGCATCACCGGAATATCATCGCGAATAGGATAAGCCAATTTATCGGCTTTACATATCAATTCTTGTTCTTGTTTATGATAAACTAATTTACTTTTACACAAGGGACAAACTAATATTGTTAATAATGCATGTTCCATACGATAGCCCTCTATAAATAGGATAATATTATGTCTTTTGACTTTTCAGCGGTAGATCCCAGTTGGCTTTCTTTAGTACAAAGCGCTTTGAGTGAAGTCTCCCCTGATTATAAGCTGAGTTTACTACAAGACTCAAATTGGTTACCGGGCAAAGACAAGCTATTTAATGCATTTTCATTGCCCTTAAATCAACTCAAAGTCATTTTATTTGGCGAATCACCCTACCCGCGCGCGGTATCTGCCAATGGTTATGCGTTTTACGATGCCAATGTATCGGCTTTATGGAGCGACACGGGCTTTTCCAAGACTGTCAATCGCGCTACTTCTTTACGCAATATTTTAAAGATGTTATTGCTGGCCGAAGGCTTATTGCATGCAGAAGATCTATCGCAACAAGCCATTGCACGCTTAGATAAGTCAAAATTTATACAAACTTTGCCGCAATTATTTGACAGATTACATCAACATGGTTTTTTATTGTTAAATGCGTCTTTAGTATTATCGCAAAAGCCCGTTAAAGTCGATACCAAAGCGTGGCAACCTTTCATGAGTAAATTATTGCAATTGATTCATCAGCAAGCGCCTAACACCGAATTATTGCTGTGGGGCAATTTAGCCAAACAGATTGACACTTTTTCAGCAACTCAATTGTTTGCTAGACAGTATGCAGAACATCCTTACAACCTGTCTTTTATTCACAATCAAGCTATATTGGATTATTTTAGGCCGTTGCATTTATTGTGCGCAAAATAATACGCGTAAAAATTGCTCTTTCCTGCATTTCACGCTATAGTATAAAACAGTAAGAATTGTCTGGAGTAAATTGATTATGCGTGCCTTGTTGATCGAAGACGACGAAGATTTAGGTGAAATCATTCGCAGCGCATTAACGCGTGAAGGGAATACCATAGATTGGGTAAAAGATGGCCAATCTGCCTTAAGCGCACTCGCCTCGGAAAACTTTGATGTGGTCATCTTA
>CBFGYT010000370.1:0-1644 GCA_965653065.1 uncultured bacterium
GTAGATCTCGCTTATCTCACGTTTCAACTTTAGATTCACATATATGCGGTGGATTGCTTCGCAGCTCGCAATGACGACTCTCCCGCTCTGTGCTAAACTTCACATATTGCAGTCATTTTCCTATAATAATCCCCTATCCACTTTATCAAACCATATGCTAATAGCGATTTTGGTTGATTGGGGAAGTGAACGTGCTCATTGCAGCTGTAAACATCTACACTATTTACATCACTATCAAATCCACCTTCTGCGGTTCCAACTTGATTCGCAATAATGATATCCATATTTTTTTGTTTTAGTTTGCGCAAAGCATGCAATTTAACATCATGTGTTTGTGCGGCAAAGCCTACGGTGAATGGTTTAGGTGTAGATTGTGTTACGGTTTCTATAATGTCTGGATTTCGACGCAATTCTAATGTAGTAGGTATTTCTTCTTTACTCGCTTTGTATGGCATAACTGTAACAGGCTTAAAATCAGCTACAGCCGCTGCACCAATATAGACATCGCATCTGGGTAAATGTTGCAATACCGCTTGTTGCATTTCTTCAGCTGTTTCTACTTTAATATACGTCACATGATTTGGTTGTGGCAATGCGACTGGACCACTGATCAAAATCACATTGGCACCACATTGTTGCGCCGCAATCGCTAACGCATATCCCATTTTCCCCGAACTGCGATTACTGATAAATCGTACTGCATCCAAAGGTTCTCGTGTGGGACCCGCTGTAATAATAATTGTTTTCCCTGTTAAAGCTGTCACTGCAGTATTTGTTTCTAGACACTGTATAATATCTTCAGGCTCTAGCATACGTCCAAATCCATATTCACCACAAGCTTGTTCCCCTTCTGCAGGGCCCCATATAGAATAATCTAATTGCCGCAACCGAGCTACATTAGATTGCGTGATAGGATGATGCCACATAACATGATTCATTGCAGGCGCTAACGCAATTGGCGCTTTGGTCGCTAAACAAATTGTTGTTAACAAATCATCTGCTATGCCATGCGCTAACTTAGCGATAGTATTAGCACTGGCCGGAGCAATGATTACTCTATCCGCAAAACGCGCTAAACTGATATGATCCATTGCTGCTTCACTGGCAGCATCTAATAAGTCACAATGAACTGGATGGCCAGAGATCGCTTGAAGCGTTAAAGGAGTAATAAATTGTTGAGCTGCTTGTGTCATAACCACTCGAACCGTATGATTCAGTGCCCGTAACCGCCGCACTAAATCAACACT
The DNA here is from genome assembly GCA_965653065.1 of uncultured bacterium. Classification (GTDB taxonomy): domain Bacteria; phylum Pseudomonadota; class Gammaproteobacteria; order UBA1113; family UBA1113; genus VFKP01. The sequence continues at coordinate 1,248 of CBFGYT010000370.1, forward strand.
TTTATACGCAGCTATTCCACCACTAATACCTAAAAGAATCGATTGACTCATAACTTACTTCCTTGAGAAACAGGAACTATGATAAGCAATACCTTATCGTAGACGCGGCAATTCGCTGAGTGTGCCATCGTAAGCCACTTCAAGCAGATCCAACGACATTTTTAATGCCCACTGATAGTCATTATCAAGTTGTGTTCGTTGTGCATCAGATAGCTTCTTTACATGCTTTTCCCATTCTTTATTTGCATTTTCTTGCGAAGACGCTTTTTGAATGGCATTGCGAATGGCTTGTTGTCGTTTTTGTGCGATATTTTCTTGTTCTTGTGATAGCGGTTGTTGTACTGTATTTTCTTGCTCTTGTGATAGCGGTTGTTGTACTGTATTTTCTTGCGCTTGT
>CBFGYT010000371.1:0-1635 GCA_965653065.1 uncultured bacterium
TTAGGCTGTATGGGAATGTCCGATTTTTATGGACCATCCGATGATAAGCTTTCTATAGAAGTCATTCATCAAGCTTTTTATGATGGCGTGACGCTGTTTGACACCGCCGATATGTATGGTCGGGGGCATAATGAGAAATTAGTAGGACAAGCATTACAAGCGATCCGCGATAAAGTGGTGATTGCCAGTAAGTTCGGTATTGTGCGCGATGATAATAATAAGCATGCGCGTAACGTCAATGCTTCTCCTGAGTATGCTATTCAATGTTGTGAAGACAGTTTACGACGATTAAATGTAGAGCATATTGATTTATATTATTTACATCGTATGGATCCGACTGTGCCGATTGAAGAAACCATGGAAGCATTAGCCAAATTAGTGCAACAAGGGAAAATTCGTCATATTGGGTTATCAGAAGTATCAGAAGAACTATTACGACGTGCACATGCAGTGCATCCTATCACAGCGGTACAATCGGAATATTCACTCATGTCACGTCAAATAGAACAAAATGGAATTTTAAAAACGTGTCAAGAGCTTAATATTGGATTTGTCGCGTATAGCCCATTAAGTCGCGCGCTGTTATCAGGAAAAATTGAAAATCTAGCAGAAGATGATTTTCGCAAGCACATGCCGCGATTTCAAATAGAAGCGTTGGAAAAGAATAAACAACTAGTGGAACAAGTACAAAGTATCGCTGAAAAATACAATGCGACTCTTGCACAAATTGCTTTGGCCTGGGTGTTGGCACAAGGTGATACGATCGTACCTATTCCAGGGACTAGGCATATTAAATATTTACGCGATAATTGTGCGGCCAGTGATATTATATTGCAGGCACAAGACATAGAAGCATTAAATACAGTATTTCAAGCAGACAATGTAACGGGGCAGCGTTATTCTGCGGAATTAATGAAGACATATCAAATGAAAGAGTAATCTGAATTTCCTTGATAAATCTTGAACGATGCTCTGAATATTACATGAAACAGTAAGAGGTAAAAATATGATTATTAAACACGCACAACATTTTTTAACAGCTGACGGAAAATTATTTTTCAAAGACTGGGTAAAACAATTGCAAGCCATTGCCAAAAATCAAGCCGGTTTTGAACAGGTATGGCCTATGGTGAGTGGCGAACAACAAGAAGAAATTCATTTGTTTATGATATTTGCCGATGAAGCGGCTTATGAACGTTGGATATCAGGCGATGCGCATGAAGGGATTTTAAATCAATTAAAACCATATCAAGTGAAACCGTGGCAAGCTAAAACATATGTTAGTCTCTAATTGTAAGAAGTGAAATAGATAAGTCGCGTTCGCTATTCATAATGCGAAACTTAACGTTGAAACAGGAAAGTCGTCATTACGAGCGTCAGCGAAGCAATCTACCGCATATATATGAATCTAAAGTTGAAATGTGAGATAAGCGAGATCTACCCCCTCTCCCGCGCAAGGAGTTTTGCTATTATAATGATACTATCGCACGGGAGAGGGCTGGGGAGAGGGCATGGAAACATCACGCCAGCCCTCTCCCCAACCCTCTCCCGCAAAAAGCGTCGTTATACCAGCAAAGCGTCTAGCGCGGGAGAGGGGGTAGATCGAGGTGAAATTAAGGAACTGTGCTTAATCCA
>CBFGYT010000372.1:0-1635 GCA_965653065.1 uncultured bacterium
CTCTTTTGTGCTTCCTCTACTTTTCTGTAATACAATTTCATGCATTTCACGAATAAGTCGCATTGATAATGGAAATCCACTGCGCACTCTTTTTAAGCCGTGCATCATTGCCGCAACATAATTAGATACTTCTACTACATCTTGATTAGGGATACCGATTATTTCTTTATTTTCATATTGTAATAAATCAGAAAGCGTTGATTGTGTGCCTTCGATTTGAGATGATAAGACAGCTTCTTTTCTTACATAGGTATAAAGAAACAGTGAGGGATCAGGTAAAAGAATGCTTAAACCATCTAAACGACCTAAAGCGATATTTGCGTGATCAAGCAAAGGATAAATTTTTTCCATTTCAAGAGATGGTTTCGGAGGCAAGGGATTTGGAATATAAGCATTATAGCTTTCGCCTGTAACTGAGCATTTAATTTTAGTTCCTATGCGTTTTTGATGGACCGTCATTTTAGTCTCCATTCTTAATAAAGGATAGTCGATATTTCTTTATTAGTGAAAAGTATAACTAAAGAAGTTTAATTAAGCAATAGCCATAATAAAGGGAAGTATATTTTCCTTTATTAATGGAGTAGAGTGATATAAGCTCCATAGAGCTCACGAGCCACAAAACATACTATCTGTCCGTTATTTGAACATAAAATACATGGGCCATGCACTTTTCCTCTTGCCTTTTTAAGATCGCTTTTTTCTTTGGTATCATTTAAAATGCCTTTTATTTCAATATTCTTTATTTGGGGACATCATTTTTGATAAAAATATTACCCTGGCCGACAGTGATCCGGAGTTGTATCAAGCCATCGTAGCCGAAGAGCGTCGTCAAGAAGAACATATTGAATTGATTGCTTCAGAAAATTATGTAAGCCCAGCGGTATTAACAGCACAAGGGTCGCAGTTAACCAATAAATATGCCGAAGGCTATCCCGGCAAGCGCTATTATGGGGGGTGCGAGTATGTGGATATCGCTGAAACGCTCGCGATTAATCGCGTTAAACAATTATTTGGTGCGGCTTATGCCAATGTGCAACCGCATTCTGGCTCGCAAGCGAATGCAGCGGTGTATATGGCGCTATTAGAGCCGGGAGATACTTTCTTAGGCATGGATTTATCACAAGGTGGCCATTTAACGCATGGTTCTAAAGTTAATTTTTCAGGAAAATTATATAAGCCCGTTTCTTATGGTTTAGATGCCAAAGGATATATCGATTACAAGCAAGTAGAAAGTTTAGCATTAGAGCATAAACCAAAGATGATATTAGCGGGATTTTCAGCCTATTCACGTACTATTGATTGGTCTATATTTAGAGAAATTGCCGATAGAGTAGGCGCTTATTTTATGGTTGATATGGCGCATATTGCAGGACTTGTGGCAGCAGGAGTATATCCATCGCCGGTGTCGATTGCTGATGTGACGACGTCTACGACGCATAAAACACTACGAGGCCCACGCGGTGGTTTGATTTTAGCGAAAGCGAATCCAGAGATTGAAAAAAAGTTAAATTCTTTAGTTTTCCCGGGAACACAAGGTGGCCCGTTAATGCATGTGATTGCGGCCAAAGCGGTGGCATTTCACGAAGCCTTACAACCAGAATTTAAATCGTATCAACAACAAGTTGTTAAAAATGC
>CBFGYT010000373.1:0-1621 GCA_965653065.1 uncultured bacterium
CTCTCATTCAAAAATGGTTACAGTTTACTCTTATAATTTCATCTCAAAGGTACAATCTCCACTAGTAGGCGACGTCCCTGTAGCTGTAGGGACCATAGCTATTACAGCTTTACACAATGAATCATCATAAGTCGCACCAGGAACTGTAATAGATACCTGTCCATCAGTAGAACTATAGGATATCTCATATGCCGCGCCTGTGGGTGCATTTAATGCAGTCGGTAAATACCCAGCCGAACTGATAACAGCATATGAACAGCTCGCTGTAGCAGTGGTCGTCGAAGTACAACTACTATCTGTAACGCCACTCAGCCCTGTCGAGCCCGTCGCCAAATAATTATCGTAGCCAGCGACAATAGAATTCATATCGGTGACTATTCTATTCGCATTAGTACTTTGCTTACCGGAGCTGAAAAATAATATCGCCCCCAAAGTCACTAACACCCCCAACACGATGGCAAACAACGTTTCCAATAACGTTAACCCGGCCATATGTTTTGAAATTTTCATTTGTCTCATTTTCACTGTAATTTTCCTCACTTTAAAATAACTCTCTTTCTACAATTCACATTACGAGCCTAGACTTTGCGAAATACTATATAACCCCATGATGATAATACCCGCTAACGCCGTACTGAGAAATAGCAACAATACATTAGATATTGCCGCGGTTTTACGCAATGTTTTAATGCCACTGATGTTGGCTTGTTTGCCTTGGCGCACCAAAGCATGTTCAAAGCCCTTAGCAGCGGCAATGGCGCGCAAGCGCACAATATCACTCCGTGCAATTAATCCTGTGGCCAATACATCGGCCACGTTGCCCTCGCCTTTACTCAATCGCCGCTCCATCAAACGTATGTGGAACTTTAAATAAACACTGGCCTGATTTGCAATCAAACCCAATGCTTGTTTAAATACCACGCCATTTAACACCAACACGCCTAGGGTTTGCATAAATTGCGCTGCCGTGAGCCGTTTATATAAATTCAACACGGGAATATCATCTACCACCGCACGCCCCGGGCCAATATATGTTTTCAAAAATATATTTATTCCTATAATAAGCGCAATCAAAGCGATAATCAAAATCCACCATGCATTTGTTAAAAACACGGCCAATGCATATAAATCACGACCGCTACCTATCCATTTGTCCGGCGATTTAAGTTGCGCAAATTGCTCTAAAATACCACCTTTACTATTAAAATAAATAATAATACCGCACGTCACCATTAATACCACCAATGGGTATGTCAATGCCGATACCAATGTCCCTAAGGCTTCCGACTGTTGCCCCAACGCTTCTGCGGCGACGCGGATATTATGGACTAATGTCCCACCCTGTTCGCCAATACGCACTAATTCTACCGCATATTGTGGAAACCAGCCTATCATACCATCGGCAAAGGATTTTCCTTCTGCCAAAGAAGTCACTCTCGGGAATTTCATGCGTTCGCAGCAGCCGACGGTCCACGCTTTTCATTCTTTGCTGCGACACGGTATACCTGACAAGTTTCCTAAGCTTCGCTTTGGATTCATTGAAGCTAATTCATCTTGGATCCCATACGTCATATACGACCTGAAAAGACGCATTAAAGAAGGCAGGCCGCGTTCAACATTT
>CBFGYT010000374.1:0-1613 GCA_965653065.1 uncultured bacterium
AAAAACTTAATAGTACGGTATTAGCGACAATTCCTACGAAAAAAGTAATATATAAAAAATTAGCGAAGCAAAATGCATTTAACAATAAAGCAATTTTGAGCACTGTATTAGTAGAATAACGAGTATGGCAATAATGATGAATGGCATTTGCCAGCATAATTCCCACACCATAACAAGATAACACTATTCCTGCTTGTACAATAGAAAAGTGTAAGTGCGTGACAAAATAGTAGGATAGAAAGAAGCTGATGACCGTGGTCATCACATGAAATACATTGGTTAATAAATGCAAATGTATTATGGGATTGACGGTAGCAACGTGAATGCGGTAGCGACGGATGGGGGCGGTGATTATAGTATCCATCATAGTGACACTCCTTGTCGATGTTTTGCAACTATTTATTGGAGATCGCACTCTCCTTGTTTGCGGGTCCTGTCACGATGATTACCCCCGCCGTGCTCGCAAGCTGCGCGCGACGGAGGACCCCCATCATCGTGCCACCCCGCGCCACAGCTCTTCTGAAAAAAATTTATGCGCGTTCTCAAAGTAGAAAATTAGATGCCATATTTTTGAGATATATTGGGGTGTAACTGCGAATAAGAGTATTATCCCGCATTTTATCGATAAAGTCTACGCTGATACTTCAGTTTTAGTGCAACATCTCGCATTTTGAAAGGGGATTGGTATATACTGCCATTACATTTTTCTTTAAGGTTATGTCAATGAAATGGACGGATGATAGACGGCAGTGGCGACGCAGTAAAGTTGGGGCCGTTAAAAAAAGCACAAAACGGAAGGCCCCGTTTTTTAAAATAGCCATCAATGTAGCCATATTATTAGCACTGTTTGCTATGGCAGGAGTCTATTTTTTTGTATTACCCAATTATCCAGTACGCCATGTATTAGTTGAGCACGGTACGGCTAAAATCGATGAAATCGCTGTGCGTGATGTGGTGTCGCCACAATTACGTCATGGCTTTTTTCATGCGCATGTGAATACCATTCAACAACAATTATTACAATTGCCGTGGGTGAAAACAGCGATCATTAGCAAAAAATGGCCAGATCGGCTGTTGATAACATTAACAACGCATACACCTATTGCTGTTTGGAATAAAGGTGCCTATTTATTAGACAATGGTGCTGTGTATCAAACATCGCTCGTATTAACAGCGGCTCCTTTACCTCAAGTGAATAGTCCGCAAAATGATGGCGCTAAGTTGGTCGAATTGTATTATGCTTTTAATGCGGATTTATCTACCGTGGCTTTAAATATTGCGACACTCAATGAAACTAATGACGGCGAGTATGTCATTATTTTAAATAACAATATTGCGCTTAATTTAGGGGATACTGATTTGCAACAGCGTGTACATCGGTTTGTTAAAACGTATCCAGTAGAGTTAGAAGATAAAGCCAATGATATCGCCTATGTCGATTTGCGTTATGGCAATGGGCTGGCGGTAGGGTGGCGGCAGATGAATCAAAAAATAGTTAAAAATTAAATTCGGCTATTGTACTCTTCTTACAAATTCTGTATATTATGTCTACTTAATGCCATAGTAAATTCGCATCTTGAAGTGCGCTGAGTACATACAGTATTAAATTATAA
>CBFGYT010000375.1:0-1609 GCA_965653065.1 uncultured bacterium
GATCTATCCATTCTCCCTCGCTTGGAGCTTTGCTAGTATAACGACGCTTTTTGCGGGAGAGGGTTGGGGAGAGGGTTGGGGAGAGGGTATCATTACAATAGCAAAACTCCCAGCGCGGGAGAGGGGGTAGATCTCGCTTATCTCGCATTCCGACTTTAGATTCGCATATATACAACAGATCAAGAGGCATTTTTTATGATACCAGGCTTTAGCGCATTAGTACGATTATTTTGGGATATTTGCTGTTTTAAGCGCGGGCCAGAAGATGTGCCCTATTCTCCTGTTTTGTTATCGCTAGTAGCGGTTTGTCAGTGGGGTTTGGTTTTTTTGGTTTGGACAAGTAGCCGCAATTGGCGTTATGGCAGTATTGCCGCCAGCGTATATTTACTGGCATTCTTAGCCCTTCCCTATTTAGTGCTAACCATTGCTCGTAAAACACCACGCTATTTACAAATGGAAGTATCATTACTCAGCACTTCTTTTTTAATTAATATTGTTGCTATCTTAGTGATAGTGAGTTTAGGATCTTTGACACAAATCATCGCCGCATTACAATATGTCGTCTTATTTAGCGCCGTGTTAATTGTAATTTGGATGGTAGCGGTGCAAGGGGCAATCTACCAACATACATTAGAAAAATCTCGTTTTATGGGAATTTGTATCGCTATTTTTGTTTTGGTCATCAGCAGTAACTTACTGGAAGGCGTCATGCGTTTGTTAGGTTGGGCTAGGAGTAGCATGTCATGACAAAGCATATTCATATTTTAGGGATTTGCGGTACATTTATGGGTGGTATTGCGGCGCTTGCTAAAGAAGCGGGCTTTATTGTCAGTGGTGCCGATGAAGCAGTGTATCCACCGATGAGTACGCAATTAACCGCTTTAGGGATCCAATTACAGCAAGGCTATGAAGATACCGCGGTGGATCTATCACAAGTATCCCTCGTGATTGGCAATGCATTATCGCGCGGTAAACCCATCATTGAAACGATATTAGCAAAGCAATTCCCATATGCTTCTGGACCAGAATGGTTATATCGAGAAATTTTGCAACATAAGCATGTCATTGCTGTTGCGGGCACGCATGGTAAAACGACAACCACGAGTTTAGTGGCGTGGATTTTAGAATATGCCGGATTAAAACCCGGATTTTTAATTGGCGGTGTGCCAGAGAATTTTGGTATTTCAGCACGATTAGGTGAAGGCAACTATTTTGTTATTGAGGCCGATGAATACGACAGTGCTTTTTTCGATAAACGTTCGAAATTCATTCATTATCATCCCAAAACGCTGATATTAAATAATTTAGAATTCGATCACGCCGATATTTTTGCTAATTTACAAGACATCCAAAAGCAATTTCATCATTTAGTGCGTATTGTTCCCAATAATGGCACGATCATTGTGCCGGCAGAAGATGCGGCGTTGCAACAAGTGTTAGCAAAAGGCGTGTGGACGCCAGTCATTCAATTAGGCAAAGAATTTAAAGCCATTTCTTTACAAGAAGATGGCAGTGTTTTTGAAGTATACCATCAAGAACAATTGCAAGGCAGAGTCACGTGGGCGTTATTGGGGCAACATAATATACAGAATGCGTTAGCAGCGATTGC
>CBFGYT010000376.1:0-1604 GCA_965653065.1 uncultured bacterium
TTTCAACTTTAGATTCACATATATACGGTGGATTACTTCGCAAGCTCGCAATGACAGCGTTCATGTGCAGTGTTAAACTGTACATCTACAATCTATACAACTTCTCCTCACCCATCGGCCGCGTATTATAACGCTTATATTGCCATAAATACTGTGCCGGTTGCTTCTTCACAATATCTTCAATGCGCTGATTTAAGACGGTTAGATCTTCTTCTATAGAGTGTTCCCCAAAACCAGGCAATGGTTGTAATTCAATATCATACAACCCCTCAGCATCACGATAAAATGCAATGATAAAAGTTTTCGCTTGCGTTTTTGTGACGATAGAATGCGTTATTGTGCCCGTTGCTGCGGGAAAACCAAAAAAGTCAATAAACACGCTGCGCTTACGGCCTAGATCCAAATCGGGTGAATACCATAAGATATTCGGCGCTTCGCGTAAATACGTTATCATGCGTTGCAAATGATGACGCGTAAATACAGGAAAAGCAGTGCGTTCGATTCTTTTTTGCATGAAAGCTTCAATGACTTTATTGCGCGGCGGATTATATTGAATGGCAAAAGACAGCGGTGTGGCATTTCCCAATAAATAGCCCGCAAAATAAACACTGATTAAATGAGGAAATAATAAAACGACGCTATGGCCTTCAGCCACTGTTTGTTGTATTGCTTCAACACCGTGTACGGAGCGTAATCGCGCTAATAAATGCTTTTTACGAGGATAGACTAAAGAGAGCATTTCCAAGGAAGAAATCCCGACGGCGATGAACGTCTCTTGCAATAATTGTTTTTTTTCATTCGCTGACCAAGTGCTAAAAGCAATATCAATATTGATTTCGGCAATGCGGCGCGAGCGCTTATCAAAGCGTAATAACAATAAGCCTAAGCGGCGGCCTAGCCATAATTGCTGTCTATAATTTAGCCAGGTTAATGGAATTAAACCATGCGCCACTATTATGTAGAATAGCCCTGATATAAATTTGATTACTTTTTTCACAAATCTAGCCTTTTTCGGTCACGGTTCCCATCAAAAAATGTACTTTTTTTGACATGAAACCGCGATATTTCAGACTTTTTATGGTATCATAAGCGCCTATAAAAACGGTACCTAGTCCGCAAAGGTTAAAATATGTCCATTCATTCTTTAAATACACAGCAGATCCATTTTAGCCAAATCCCAATTTTAGTGTATGGGGATGTTATGTTAGATCGCTATTGGCTAGGAGATACCGAACGTATTTCTCCCGAAGCTCCTATCCCAGTCGTGCATGTGCAAAAGAATCGTCAATGTGTTGGCGGTGCGGGTAATGTGGCTTTAGGTGTACAAGCTTTAGGTGCGACAGTGCATTTATTTGGGTTATGTGGCCAAGACGAAGCAGGCGAAGCGTTAGAGCAATTGCTCACAGAAAAAAAAGTGATTTCACATTTACATGCATTAGCAGACCATCCAACGACACTAAAATTGCGGATTATGAGTCATGATCAACAATTATTACGCGTCGATTTTGAAAAGAAAATAGCAACTCCACAAGAACCTTTAATTAATGATGTACTACAGCATTTAGCCAGTGCCAAAGCGCTGATTATTTCTGATTATGCCAAAG
>CBFGYT010000377.1:0-1589 GCA_965653065.1 uncultured bacterium
AATTCTAAAGTGCGTTCGATTTCCCAACCATTAGCCGCATCGATTTTATTTTGTAAATTGCCTTGCTCTTCTAACAATTGATTCATTTCATCGTCGCTTAAAGGCTCAGCAAATTTCATGCTGATGTCATTAAAGCGATTCAATAATTGTAAAGTGTCACTCACAGCTAATTCGACATTGCCGCGCACGGTTTTGGTAGTATCTAATTTCGGCTCTTGTGGCAAATAACCAATGCGTGTGCCAGGATGGGCTTTGGCTTCGCCTTCGATTTCAGTATCGACTCCCGCTAAAATGCGCAATAAGGAAGACTTCCCTGCACCATTTAAGCCTAAGACGCCAATTTTGGCTCCGGGATAAAAAGATAAATAAATGTCTTTTAAAATATGTCGATGAGGTGGCACAATTTTGCTCACTCCACGCATGCTGTAAATATATTGTGGCACGATAAACCCTTATAGTTGAATGAATTAAGATTGTGCATAAGATAACCGATTTTACTAAGAAAATCAATAGAGTGAAGTGATTAAAACGGTGGTTTATGACAGGATATTAAAATAAGAGACCTTCTTGGAAATGAGCATTCCAAGAAGGTTTTTTCTCTAAATTATCTAGAGCCTCTAGGTGAGATAGGACTTGCAGGGGGTTGATTCAAAAATTCGTCTCCAGAATCATAACCCATATCATCAACCGTATTGCGTAATGGTTTCTCAAGGTTATGCTCATATGTAGTTAGTATTTCTGCTAATCTAGCAGTGACAGGATCTTTTTCTTCACCAATTACAAGAGAGCGAAGCTGTTTGATGTGATGAGAAAGAAGTACAATAACGGCACTTTCCTTCATCCATTCGGAATTATTAATCAGTTGTATGATTTCTTTATATTGTTATCCTGCGAGAAGTTCTATATAGTCCATATGTTTGTGCCATTATATGAAGATATTTAGATATTCCTGATAAACCTATACTTAATATTATAGGAGAAGTTTACAAAATGAAAGTCAGTATATTTTACAGATGAATTGGCAGCTAATGCATATCAATTTATATTCGTGCCATCATTTAAGATATTTAGATATTCTTGATAAACATATATTTTATTGCGGATTTTACCAGTGCTCTCTCTAACGATACCCATTTCTTCTAAATGTTGCAGTGATTTATTCACTGTTGGTAGAGTGATATTACAAATTTCAGTAATTTTTTTTGCATCGCTGATAATATATTTCTTCAAAAAATTATGAATGAGAAGCATTGAAGCAGAAGATTTTCCAAATACTTCTATGGCTTGTTGATCTTTTATAAATAATTCTAATATCTTCTGTGATGTTTCTACTGCTTGATTTGCTGTATAGATCACTCCATTTAAAAAGAAATGAACCCATTCTTCCCAATCACCCGTATCTCTTACTAGTTGTAAATGATCGTAATAAGATTGACGATATGTTTTAAAGTATAAGCTAAGATATAGCAAGGGTTCTTTCATTATGCCATCTACACATAAAATAAAAGTTATTAACAAACGGCCTAATCGACCATTGCCATCTAAAAAAGGATGGATGGTTTCAAATTGGTGGTGCGCAAGAGCTGCTT
>CBFGYT010000378.1:0-1570 GCA_965653065.1 uncultured bacterium
CATGAAAGTGATGCACAGGACCATGTCCTTTGCCTAACTCTATGTCTTTTGCTGCTTGCAGCGCATGAAGCAAATACTGTTTGCCACGCTCACAGGATTCTACCAAAGAATAGTTTTTTGCTAAAAAACTACTAATGGCCGCCGATAACGTACATCCCGTACCATGTGTGTTTTTAGTATCAATACGCATGCTTGATAATATTTTTCTCTCGTGATGACTTAAAAAAAGGTCGTCTGCAGTACGGGTATCGGCATGTCCGCCTTTTAATAATACCGCTTGACAACCCAATTGTAATAATTCTGCTGCTAATTGATATGGATCTGTATTCTCGCCTACTAATGTTTTTGCTTCAGGTAAGTTAGGCGTGACTAATGTCGCCAATGGAAATAGTTTATTTTTTAAAGAAACAATAGCGTCTTCTTGTAATAATGGATCACCGCTTTTAGCCATCATCACCGGATCTAACACAATCGGAATCCCAGCAGCATTTTTTTGCAAAAAATCAGCAATTAATTCAATATTTTCTATCGAGAAAAGCATGCCGATTTTGATCGCGTCAGGAATAATGTCTTCAAAAATAGTATGCAACTGCTCTTCTATACAAGATAACGGAATAGAATAGCAGCTTTTAACACCACACGTGTTTTGCACGGGCAAAGCAGTTAATACCGTCATGCCATAACAACCTAAGGCAGAAAATGTTTTTAAATCCGCTTGTATGCCGGCACCGCCAGAGCCATCGAACCCAGCGATCGATAAGCATTTATAGTTCATGATGGTTCTCCAAAATGAGTAAATGCTTTTAACGTTAGATTAACCGTTTTATTATTTTCACTCAAAGTGATCGCCGCACCCGGTGTGATGACGCCTAGATTATAAATAGGATAACCAAAAGTTTGTTGAAATTCATACGCTAGTTTTTCATAGGCATTAGACGTTACTGTAAACAATAGCCCATAGTCTTCACCTCCCGTTAACATTATATTTCTGCTCTCTTCTTTTAACTGTTGACAAGCTTCGATAAATGCTTTTTGTTTAGGTAATTTATCTAAATCAATGTTTGCGCCAACTGTCGACGCTTCACACAATCGTTTCAAGTCAATATAAACCCCGTCGGAAATATCCATTTGACTGGTCACGTCAGGCTGTGTTGCTAACCATAGTCCTTCTTTAACTTTAGCATTTGGTTTTAGCAGTGCCACTTTATATTGCTCTGCAATCGGAATATTCTGCTCTAGTGCTAATAATCCTAATTGTGCCCACCCTAAATTTCCTATGACACAAATAATATCGCCTTGTTGTGCGGTATGACGATATCTTATATGCTCTTTATGAGCAACACCTATGGCGGTAATACTGATATATAATTTATCTGGCGATCGCGTCGTATCGCCGCCAATTAAAGTAACACCCGCATCTTGGCAAGCGTGTATTAATTGCTGTAATACCGCTTGACCATACTCGCCACAATCCATAGGAATAGTAATGCCACATAAGATATATAAAGGTTTGGCACCCATCGCGGCTAAATCACTCAAATTAACTTGTAATGCTTTACGCGCTAATTCT
>CBFGYT010000379.1:0-1567 GCA_965653065.1 uncultured bacterium
AGCTGCGCAACTAGAAACCTCCAAAGTATTTAGCAAAAACTTTATGAAAAAATATCATATCCCCACTGCTGCTTTTGAAAGCTTCACCGATAAAGAAAAAGCAAAACATTTTCTACACAATCAAACATTCCCATTAGTCATCAAAGCATCTGGCTTAATGGCGGGAAAAGGCGTGGTGATTTGCCAAGACAGTGCTGAAGCCCATCGTACTATCGATTTATTTTTAAAAGACCGTGATGATGAAATTGTCATAGAAGCTTTTTTACAAGGCGAAGAAGTGAGTTTCATTGTCGTGACCGATGGCGAAACGATTATTCCTTTAGCGACTAGCCAAGATCACAAACGACGCGATGCCGGCGATGTGGGCCCTAATACCGGTGGCATGGGCGCCTATTCTCCGGTTTCATGGTTCTCCCCCGCACTAGAAGAAAAAATTATCGCCACCGTAATCCAACCGACTTTGGACGGATTAGCGCAAGAAGGCATTCGGTATTGTGGTTTTTTATATGCAGGATTAATGATAACACCACAACATGATATTTATGTTTTAGAGTTTAATTGTCGTCTAGGCGATCCAGAAACACAAGCGCTATTACCGCGCTTAAAAAGCGATCTTTTTCAACTGTGTTGGGCTGCAACCCATAGCCAACTGAGCGGTAAACGTGTACAATGGGATGATAGAGTTGCAGTGTCCATTGTGTTGTGTGCACAAGGATATCCAGGCCCAATTAAAACAGGCGATTTGATTAATAATTACACTAATGATTGTGATGAAGAAGTTAAACTGTTTGTTTCTGGCGCAGTGTGCCAGAATCAACAATTAATTACTTCCGGTGGGCGCGTATTATGTATTAGCGCATTGGGTCAAACGGTGCATGAAGCACAACAAAAAGCACTCTATTGGGCAGAACAGGTCGATTGGCCTGGCAAGTTTTACCGTAAGGATATTGGTTGGCGCGCTGTCGCGAGGGAGTAACATGACCCAAGAAAGAAATACGCAAGCAAGTATTACCCCCACTCTTTCTGAAGAGATACTATTAAGTCAAGAAGCCCAAGACTTGCTCAAAACTCGTGCTGCGCCGAAACCAGCACAAAGCTTACGAGACATTACCAAAAGCGGCCAACCTTTGAGTTCCGTGCAAAAGCGATATCGTTCCAAAACATTCACGCCTGAACATGGTATTAATCCATTGGCCGCGGCGGCCAGCGCGTTATTTTCATTAGCCAGCAAATTTCGTCAATTAAGTGATTACCCTAACGTAGAAGAATTACGGCCTAATTTAACCCATGAAGTCAATGCTTTTATTTGGAATGCACAGCGTCGTGCTTATAGCGATGATGAAGTGTTAGTCGCGCGTTATGTCATTTGCACTACTTTAGATGAAATCATTCAAAACACCGCTTGGGGAAAACAAGGAAAATGGCATGAGAATAATTTGCTGTCTTATTTTCAAGGCGAAGCTTGGGGCGGCGAACGCTTTTTTATTATCTTAGATAAATTACGCGAATATCCAGAAACTTATATTGATCTATTAGAATTTATCTATTTATGCTTATGCACTGGCTT
>CBFGYT010000380.1:0-1564 GCA_965653065.1 uncultured bacterium
ATATAACAGTAAAGTCAATAAAGTAATCGCCATTAACGCTGCAAACATCCAATCGATCTGCATCCGCGCATTAGCATTTAACATAAGATATCCTAGACCACGACTTGAGCCTACCCATTCTCCAACGACCGCGCCCATGGGCGCTAATACCGCGGCTACCCGTAACCCGGACGCTAATTGTGGCAATGCTGCGGGAAAACGAATACACCACAGTATGGCACTTTTTTTTGCATTCATTGTTTTCGCTAAATTCAACCACTCTGGATTAGTGCGACGTAATCCATCGTAAAATGAAGACGTGATCGGAAAAAACATCATGATCAACGCGGTCGCAATTTTCGAACTAATACCGTATCCTAACCACACCACTAACAAAGGTGCTAATGCAAATGTGGGTAGTGCTTGACTTAATAGCACCCAAGGAAATATCCACACACGTGCCCAGGAAAAATACGCTAACATCAATGCCATCAGACTTCCTACGACAACCGCTAATAAAAATGCTAAAAATGTTTCATACAGTGTTGGAATGCTTTGCGTTAATAAAATAGGCCACCCATGTAACCATACTTGCAACACTTGCCATGGGCTAGGCAATATATACGATGGCCAATGAAAAAGCCATAACAATCCTTGCCATAATACAATTAGACTGATCACTATCGTCATGCTTCGTTTCAACATAGCTCACTTCCCGAATGACAAAGCGCATCAATTAACTTCGCTTCTAGCGCCATCACTTCGGGTTGACGAACATCGCGTGGTAGTTCTTCATTTAATTGAACGCTATAATTGATCTGCGCTGGTAATCCTGTCAATACAAAAATATGGTGGCCAACACGCAAGGCTTCTAAAGGATCATGTGTCACCCAAAAAACAGTACGCTCTCGCAATTTTTCGACGGCTAATGCTTGTAGCTCCATTTTTCGCACCACATCTAAAGCGCTAAAAGGTTCATCCATGAGGACAATAGGCTTATCTTCAAATAACGTTCTGGCTAATGCGACACGTTGACGCATTCCATGTGACAACACCATAGGTTTGTCATAGGCTTTATCTTGTAACCCTACTTGTTGTAAATGATATAACGCTCGCTCTTTTGTTTCCCTGGTTATTTGCCAACGAGTACGCCGTAATTTTTCTCCTATTAACACATTGTCTAATAGAGTACACCACGGCATAAGGAGATCGGTTTGTGCCATATAAGCAACTCTTCCCAGTAATGTTTTTCCATCTGCAGCAACAATTTCTCCTGCTTGATGACTCAAGGGCAAAATACCCGCGATTAATTGTAATAAGCTGGATTTTCCCACACCACTAGGCCCTAATAAACAACTGCTTTTTCCGGCCGGTAAATGCAGCGATAAGTTTTCAAATAAATAATGCCCGGCGTAAGTGAATAATATTTTTTTTAAATCGATGGCAGGTGCTAGTGTCATGTGAATTACCTTTAAGCATCCATATTGAAGATGTGAAATTCATCTTTTCATTGAAGGATCGCTCTCTTCATGTTCGCGGGGTCCTGTCACGATGATTACCCCCACCGTGCTCGCAAGCTGCGCGC
>CBFGYT010000381.1:0-1555 GCA_965653065.1 uncultured bacterium
GGAAATATCGGCAGGAATATGGATCTTCATAGTCAGTGACATCATTTCAGTGCCGGTTAATCGTGCGGCAAACGTTTCGCAATGCATGTCACTAATATTAATATTTTGCTGCATAAAGAATTGACTTAGCGTAGGAATAATTTCTGGACGCTGTGTAGTAATAATATCAACTGTGTAAGTAATTAATTTCTCAGTATATTCCAAACCATTGCACCGTATCGTGCGAATGGAGAAATTATGTTTTTTCATTAAATTAGTTAAACTGGTTTCTAATTTAGTAATGTGATTCCATTGACCGTTAATTTGTATCAACATGCCAAAAGCTGTTCCTAGCACAGTGATGTGCGAGCGAATGATCCAACAATGATGTTTTTTGATATGATGTGAAACGGTATTTAAAATCCCAACTTCATTCGGACCTAATATCGAAACAACGAGAAATTGCTCCATGACAAACTCCTTACGCTTTTATTCTTTATAGTGTGTAAGAACGTACTCTTATGCCTTTGTGTCTAGACCACTCACAATTCCAAATGCGAACTTTAGTTAGTATTGTCGTACGTTGTCATCCCCGCGCACGCGGGGATCCAGGAATAACCTACGATTCGTGCTATTTTCACTGGATCCCCGCGTGCGCGGGGATGACAGTCCGAAGATACGATAAATTAAATTCGCATTTCGAAGCAAAACAGATATAGACACCCATCTTCCTTAAATTCTAGCAGCTAGACTGAAAATTGGCTAATGAGTAGACAGTGCCAATTCTTTGGCAAAGCCTATATAATCACAGGGTTTTAAGATAAGCAATTGATTTTTAACTTCTTTTGGTAAATCCAATTGTTTAATAAAATCTTGAAGTGTCTGTTCGGTTAAAGATTTGCCGCGCGTTAAGTCCTTTAGTTTTTCATAAGGATCGGCTATTTGATAACGCCGCATGACCGTTTGAATAGCTTCTGCCAAAATATCCCAGTGCTGATTTAAGTCTACATTCATTTTTTCGCGATTGACCGCCAAGCGTTGCAATCCTTTTTGTAGACTTTGGTAGGCAATAAAGCCATAACTTAAGGCAACGCCTATATTGCGTAATAAAGTAGAATCCACTAAATCACGCTGCCAACGCGAAATCGCTAAGCGTTGTGCTAACGTCGTTTGTAACCCATTCGCCAACACTAAATTGCCTTCGGCATTTTCAAAATCAATGGGATTGATTTTATGTGGCATAGTCGAAGAGCCGACTTCGCCCGTCACCGCAATTTGTTGGAAATAGCCTAATGAAATATAAGCCCAGATGTCTTGACATAAATCAATGCCAATACTGTTGTAGTGCGTTAATTCATAGAGCAGAGCAATGAGA
This sequence comes from uncultured bacterium, assembly GCA_965653065.1. Lineage (GTDB taxonomy): Bacteria > Pseudomonadota > Gammaproteobacteria > UBA1113 > UBA1113 > VFKP01. The sequence goes on from CBFGYT010000381.1 coordinate 1,355, forward strand.
TCGTCGTGCGGCTCAATTTGAGTGGTGTGACTATTCCACGCTAATTGCAATTTTTCTTCAACAAAACGTTGATTGAAGCGCGGCCAGTCGATATCAGGATAAGCAACGCGATGCGCATTATAATTACCCACCGCAATTAATCCGTTAGATGGTCGTTATGGCCAGAAAACAGCTACCTTGCGCCCTTACTTATCAGAAAGC
>CBFGYT010000382.1:0-1549 GCA_965653065.1 uncultured bacterium
AGATTCAATATAAACATTTTTATCTAAAATAATATTTTTAGCTTCTGGCGGTAATTTTGAAAATTGTCTTGATATTTTGTTGATATCAAATTCGCGTAACACCCCTAATCCAGTGCCTTCGATAGGTTTTAATACCCAATCATCACCTTCTTCTTTTAATAATTTATATTCCCGCCATCCTAAAAAGGTAAAATGATTATTGCATAGCCATTTTAAGAATTCGATTGATTCAGTTAATGCCGATTTATTGGATGCCGGAACTTTTAATTGCTCTAAAATATGGATGGTTTCATCGACTTTATCGATAATTTGTTGCCAATCGACAACACATAACTGAACATCATGTAAAATACTATTGCAGGATTTCTCTAATTCGGCTAACGCAGCCTCATCTGAAATTCTATCTATTTCAATATAGATAAGTGCCTCATTGATGGCATTTTTTTCATCTGCTCCCATAGGAAAAATTTGTGTGATCTTGTGCGATTTATCGCGTAATACTTTGAATGCGCCAGTATGAAAAATAGCATGCACCGTTAGCTCACGGCGATTTAATTCCATTAGTAAAGAATCCACCAAAAAAGGCATATCATCTTGATCTAATTGGATAATAGTATGACTGGATTGCCAACCAATATCTTCAAAATTGGGATTAAATATTCGTAACTCTACTTGCCCCGGCTCGCGATAATAAACTTCATTCCAAAAAAACGCACTGGCGCCAAATAAATCCACTATGGGTCGCGAACTTAAGTCTTCATAAGATGCGGTAGCATATAAATGATCTATAAACTGCTCAAATAGCTTTGCTTGTACAGCAGGCATCTTTTCTTGTGCCATCTTATTTAATTCAGTAAATATCTCGCGCCGTCCCGCGCCATTACTTTTATCATAGGCTTTAATATTTTCTTTACGAATAACCGCTTGTCGGATTGAAGACCGTTCAGACATAGCTAAGGACTCCTACTAATAAATAAGTTACAAAACCACTTCTTGCCGCAGATAATTGGGCAAAACTTGCTCAGGGGAAACTGCTTTATTTTCACGCTGCGCTTTTATTGCTAAAGATAGCATATCTTCAGCGCTAGGGGATTGATCTGCCGCCGATATATACCATGTATTTATCTTTTTAGCCAGTAGTGGGTACTGCGTGCCGCCATCTCCAGCGCCTACCCATTCTGCATTAAAACTGGACATTTTATCCACATCCAATAGAATAGGCGGACCTTCAGATTGCATGACTTGACCATCCCAATGAAATCGTTCGTAATAGATGGCTTGTCTACGTGCATCGACCACCATCACTACTTTTTCTTTACCATAACGGCGATAAATCCCTTGTGCCCAGATAGCCAAACTATCCAGCGCAATGATTTTCTTTCGCCAGGCATAAGCTAATCCTTGAGCAACAGATACGCCTACACGTAATCCGGTAAATCGTCCAGGACCACAACTCACGGCTAAAGCCGTTAAGTCTTTACCCATTAATCCGGCTTCTTGCAATAATTGATCAATTAACGCTTGCTCTTCTTCTATACTTAAGTTCACT
>CBFGYT010000383.1:0-1542 GCA_965653065.1 uncultured bacterium
CGTAGCATTTGGGCTACTGATATACCCCATTTCGTATTTTGGTTTTGTTGTGTTAAAACATCACATAATGCTTTTATATGTAAAAGTGAGAACCCTCTTTGCAAAGCAATATGGATCGCTTGCCACAATAGTTCTGATTTACGCTTCCCTACTATCCTCGTAAAATCAACCAATTTTTGACATCTTTCATCTGCATTATTGACTAAAGACAATGCTTTTATCAATAAAGATAAGTTCTTATCTGTTAAGTTAGTAAGTCTATTATCCGCCTTTTGGCTGTAACAAAATATTTTTATGGCTACATCAATCAATTGTTCAACAGAAATTTTCTTTTCAGCCAATATCTTATCTATAAATTCATCTTGATTGTATTTGTCATGAAATAGAAAGGTATACAGGTGATCTAGATTTAGAGAAGCGCCCGAATTAATAAGTATAGGATATATTCTGAATATACTCGCAATGCTGATTTTGATTGCTAGATAGTCAGCATTACACACATCATGAAAATATTGCGGTAAAGGCTTGCCATCAATTTGCATCATGGGATCAGCGCCTGCTGCAAAAAAGGGAGTAAAATCTCGTCTAGCAGGCCAGTTTCGTTGAGCTTCGCGCTGAATGATTGCAGCTACCGCGCGATTGAATGGATGAGGAGTTCCGGGAAGTAGCTGGGCAAACCATTGTTTATTAAAATGTTGCGCCATTGTAGTTAATATTGTGACATACTTTTCATATTCACTATCAGAAGCGGATGTTAATCGAGTTATAGCCAATTCAATCGGTGTAATGGGCGTGCTAATCCAAGTGGATGATCGCACAAGTTGCTTAAATCCACTTTCACATAGTAATTGAACCAACGTAGGACTGGACAGTTTGATAGCCCAGTGTAAAGCATTATATCCCCAAACACTATCTGTTTCATAAAGATTACAACCGCCTAATTGCAACCGTTGTGCCACTACCCTCTCTTTTTCCTCAAGAGACAGATCACCATCAGAAATAATTGCGATGAGTGTGGGTGGTTTAGGACTACCAATAACATCAATGGCATTAAGCATCATAGAAACACCTTCCTTACTTTAAAAGTATAAATATAATTTTCCTATTTTGAGAGACGTTAAATACTATCTCTCACTCTGTTTGATTTTTTGCTCTGTCCATAGAATAGTCACGAAATCTCCAGAAGCAAGATTCTGCGAGATGAATGAAATATGCTCAAATTGAGCATCTTAGATATACAAAAGTCTGTTCGCATTTCTATACTGACAAAAGTGCCTTTGCTTATGCAAACAGGCGCTACTTGCTTTTTAATTAGAGAGCAGATCCTAGCGATTCTATAATTTGTTGTCAAGCTGCATGATACTACGGCGAACAAAATACGAAACTCCTTTTAGATTCAGTAAATTCCGTATAAAACACCTGTTTGACTCTTTAGAATTAAATGCGCTATGATGTTGCCACAGAAGAGTGGTGTTTATTTTTAGAACAATCGTTTTTTAAAATATGATATGGGTATATATGTGAATCTAAAGTCGAAATTTT
>CBFGYT010000384.1:0-1537 GCA_965653065.1 uncultured bacterium
ATTTGAAGCGTTGGAGCAAAATGTGTCCAGAGAATTTTGCGCCATTCTATCAATTCTCACAAGCAGAAAAAGCACGCTTAAAAGGAAATATAGGTAAAGCAATTCAATATTATGACGAAGCGATTGAATCAGCAAACAATATAGGATTGGTGGAATATGCCGCTCTCATGAGTCAACGTACATTAACATTGTGCTTGCAGAATGATCGCACTGAATTAGCCCCACGATATTTAAAACAAGCCTTGCGGTATTATGAGAAATGGCAGGCAACGGCTGTTGTGGAGTATTTAAAAGAGACTTATGGGGAATGGTTGAATAAAGAATAAGTTTCAAATCTATATCAGAAACATTTAAAGATGCGAAGTAACGTTCTCACATCATCGTGCCGTCATCTTCGCGCACGCGGGGATGACAATTCACTGTTATTCTAATCTAACTGCGTATTTCAAATGGTGAGCAGTATAGACAACGAAAGAATCTTGACTTTTATGTGATATACAGTGCATAATTTGTTTAACCTTCAGGGCGGGGTGAAATTCCCCACCGGCGGTATAGCTTTATTTTATAAAGTCAGCCCGCGAGCGCTTTTTTACTGTATGGTTTAAAAGGTCAGCAGATTTGGTGCAAATCCAAAGCCGACGGTATAGTCCGGATGAAAGAAGGGGAGAGGAATTAACCATATATGTGAATCTAAATCCAAGATTAAATGATGTTCAGCAGATAATAAGCTAAAATTTTGACTTTAGATTCACATATATAACGAGTGTATATTCATTTTGATGCTAAATCCTGTATGTTGAAATAAATACATTTCATTCTCTTCACTCGCCCTATGGTTTTTAATTGATTATCATAGGGGAAAAACATGTTTACAGGTTTAGTTGAAGCCATCGGCGAAATTACTTCTTGTCAATCGAGTGCTGCAGGCACCATCATTGAACTTTATCATCCGATCATTATACCCACTTTAAAGCTAGGCGATAGTCTCGCTCTCAATGGTGTGTGTTTAACTATCACGAGTATTAAAGAATGCACAGCACAAATGCAAATTGTGCCAGAAACATTGCGAGTGACTACTTTTTCTAAATTAAAAATCGGACAGCGCGTTAATTTAGAACGCAGTCTATTAGCAGAGGGTCGCTTCGGTGGCCATTTCGTATTAGGTCATGTCGATACCACCAGTGAAATTGTACGCATTGTAGAAGACGGTATGGCACGCACGTGTTATTTTTCTTGTGAAGAAAAACAGTTAGCTTATTTGGTTGCTAAAGGGCAAGTCGCGGTCGATGGGATCAGTTTAACCATTGTTGATGTTGCGAAAGAGTGCTTTAGTATTACGTTTATTCCGCATACACAAGCAGGCACTATTGCAGGGCAGTATCAAGTAGGGGATAGAGTAAATATTGAGTTTGATATTTTGTCAAAATATGCGAGTCGTCAAACAGAATTGAGAGGTTTCAACGAAATTGCCTAACGGTATCCAGGGTCGCCTGTCATGTTTCAAACACGCCGTAAATACGTCCCTGTAGGCTCGGGC
>CBFGYT010000385.1:0-1529 GCA_965653065.1 uncultured bacterium
GGCGCGCAATGTCATACAATTTAAACATTTAAATGAATTATCCAAACGAGTTGCTAAATTAGAAGAAAAGGACGAATCCCTATGAGTCACATCATGCGTGTTAATGAAATCATGCGTTATTTACCGCATCGATTTCCTTTTATGTTGATAGATAAAGTCTTAAGTTATGAAAAAGGAAAACATTTAGTTGCTATTAAAAATGTAACTTACAATGAGCCATTTTTTGCTGGACATTTTCCCGGAAATCCCGTGATGCCAGGCGTGTTGATCGTGGAAGCGTTAGCGCAGGCGGGGTGTGTGTTAGCATTTTTAAGCAATGATTGTGATCCTTCTGCCGAAGAATTGTATTTATTTGCCGGGATTGATAAAGCACGATTTCGTCGTGTGGTGATGCCAGGCGATCAATTAAATCTGGATGTGACAATTACAGCGATGAGACGCGATTTATTAAAAGTCACTGCAATAGCGACGGTAGATGGAGAAGAAGCGTGTAGTGCAGAAATTATGAGTATTAGAGCGAGGGTTAAACAACAATGATACATCCAACTGCCATTGTCCATGAAAGTGCAAAGCTTGACAGCAGTGTTGAAGTCGGTCCTTGGACTTACATTGGCGCAGAAGTTGAAATTGGTGCCAACACTAAAATTAGTCCGCACGTTGTCATAGAGGGCCCTACTAAAATTGGTAAAAATAATCAAATTTTTCCATTTGCGTCTGTGGGCGCTGATCCGCAAGATAAAAAATATTCGGGCGGTAAAACGTATTTAGAAATAGGCGATGATAATATCATTCGTGAATCGGTGACTATTAATCGTGGAACTGAACAAGGTGGCCATGTGACACGAATTGGTAATCACAATTTATTGATGGCTTATGTTCATGTTGCCCACGATTGCATTATCGGTAATCATACTATTTTTGCCAATAACGCGTCTTTAGCAGGACACGTTGAAGTGCGCGATTACGCTATTTTAAGTGGTTTCTGTGCTGTCCATCAATTTGTTATTATAGGTGATCATAGTTTTGTCGGCCATGCCGGCATGGTAACGCAAGATGTATTGCCATATGTATTGGTTTCGGGTGATCCCGCTGAACCTTTTGGTATTAATTCCGTAGGCTTAAAGCGTCGCGGCTTTACAGATGAAGACTTATCCGCGATTAAATCGGCCTATAAAGTGATTTTTCGTCAAGGGTTAAAAGCAACGGAAGCAATAGCAGAATTAAAGCAACGCGTTGAAACACAGCCCGCTATTAAGCTCATGTTAAATGCTTTAGAGCATGGTTCAACGCGCGGTATTGCACGTTAATTTATGATAAAGATAGGGATTGTCGCCGTTGAACCTTCAGCCGATATATTAGGCGCAGGATTAATTCAAGCTATTTCTAAACAAAGATCGGATGTTGAATTTATTGGCGTCGGTGGCCCGCGCATGGCGGCTTTAGGATTTACCAGTCTTTATCCATTTCATGAATTATCCCACATGGGTTTAACCGAAGTGATTAAACATTTACCCACACTATTGCGTGCA
>CBFGYT010000386.1:0-1518 GCA_965653065.1 uncultured bacterium
GTTGCCAGATTTTAATTTACGAAAGCCCGTACAACTGTACGGGCTTTTTTTATTTCACCGTCATTTCAATTTCACCGTGCCAATCTTGAGGCGGCGGAGATTTTTTATATAATTCACAATAGTGGCTGTAGAATTGAGCCACTTGATCGTGAGGATTAGATTTAATAATTTGATTAAAATGTCGTAGTGCAGTATCAAATTGCTGTTCTAAATAATAGTGGTAAGCATCATTGAATAAAGACATTTGTTTGATAAAAGTTTGACGAATGATTTCATCAGGGATTGTTTGCAATACTTGCCAGACTGCAGTGGGTTCTTTACGTCCGAGCAAAGTAATTTGCCCAATGTGACGTAATTGATAATCATCGGGACGCAACAAACGTTTCTTAATATTATCTGTGATAAGACAAGCGCTACCATAAATCTTATTAAAAGACTCTAAACGTGCAGTGACATTAACAGTATCACCGATGACGGTGCCTTCAATATGTTGTTTTTCACCAACGACTCCCAACATCAGAGGACCATAATGCAGAGCCATGCCAACTTGTAAATGCGAAAAAACTTTATTTTCTTGTGCGAATTGATAGATATGGCGCTGCATATCTATGCATGCATTTAATGCATCATCGCTGGTTGTTGGAAAGAGTGCCATCACACCATCCCCCATGAATTTATCAATAAATCCATGGCGTGTATGAATGATAGGCATAATATGCTCTAAGTATTCGTTGATAAATTTGAATGTTTGTTCAGCGGAGTGTTGTTCAGAAAAACCAGTAAAATTGCGAATATCCATGAATAATACATTCATATGCTTTTCGATAGAATCGCCTTGTTCGATGTCAAAAATAAACTCTTGTCCTAGCTGATGTAAGAAAGGTTTAGGCACGAATTTTTCGAATGTAGTATACAAGCGTGAATTTTCTACGGCGATCGCCATTTGAATGGCTAAGGCGCGTAAAATATCAATGCGTTCTGGCGTAAATGCATTGGTGGTGGCATTATTTTCACAGTAAATGACACCCACCACATGATCCCCACGAATAATTGGTGCCGCAATGAGACATTTAGTCCCTGCTTGTTGAAAGTAATCACTAATATTTAATTCGGTCTCTTGACTGACATCTAACATAATCACTTCTTTGCGTTCACGCCACGTAGTCAGTAATACCTCTTGTGACAAATTAGCATCTTGCCAATGAGTATGAGTTAAAGTTTTAATATCCGCATCTTTGCTATCATAGAATCCTTCTACCCACAGGCTGCCTTTTTGCATTAAGCATAAAGCGCTGCGTGTCGCACCAATATTTTCAATCAACAGTTGCATGACGTTACGCAATAAGCCTTGCAATTGAATTTCTTTACTGATGACATCGGAGGCTAAAATAATACTACGTACATCTAGAGCATATCGTTCCCGTTGTTCTTGCTTTTGTTGTTGCTCTGTTGTTAATGCCACAGATTCTTTTTCTGTTAAGACTAAAGAGGAACTTAACAAATCATGGTACTTCTGTT
>CBFGYT010000387.1:0-1510 GCA_965653065.1 uncultured bacterium
AACCCTCTCCCGCAAAAAGCGTCGTTATACTAGCAAAACTCTTTGCGCGGGAGAGGGAGTGGATCGAGGTGAAATTAAGAATCTGTGCTTAACCAAGAGTAAATGGTGTTCAGCACACAACAAGCTAAAATTTCAACTTTAGATTCACATATATATCTAATATAACTCACAGCGATTTGGTTTTAGGTGAGGCGGCAAGCCCTCGAGTCCCAGGAGTGACGTACTCCAGTATGATTAGGACAAGATGGTAAGCTCTCAACAAAGCCTATAACCAAAACGTGAAGAGTTAACAGCAAACACTTTTAACCGCAGCTACATACGCTTTAATATCGTCTGCAGTTTTCGTTTCCGTCACACAAATTAGTAAACAATTCTCTAAGTCTTTTGACATTAGACTTAAGTCTAAGCCTGCCAAAATATTTTCTAACAATAAAGCGCGTAATACTTTGTCGGCAGAGCACGGAAATTCAATTACGCATTCGTGAAAAAATGGGCTGGTAAAACGTTGTTTTACGCCGGGAATTTTCACTAAAGCATCGCACAGCAATTTCGTATTGGCATGCGACGCTTTTGCTACTTCATTTAATCCAGCAGCACCTAATAAACTCATATAAATAGTTGCTGCAGTCACCGCTAATCCTTGATTGGTACAAATATTAGAAGTGGCTTTACCGCGACGAATATGTTGTTCGCGCGCTTGTAGCGTTAAACTAAATCCTATTTTGCCTTCTTGATCAACCGTTCTGCCAATGAGTCGTCCTGGCATTTGTCGTACATAAGCCATTTTCGTACATAAAAATCCGAAATAAGGGCCACCGCCGGCTAAAGGAACGCCTAAAGATTGTCCTTCACCACAAACGATATCCGCACCGGTTTGTCCCCAACTGCCAGGCTCTTTCAATAATGCCATGGCGATGGGATTGACTACGCCAATGACTAATGCTTTATGTTGATGTGCCCAATCGGTGAGAGCATCGACTTCGTGTTCAATGGCACCAAAGAAATTGGGTTGACTAATCACGATAGCAGCAATATCCCCCGCTGCGATGGCGGGTAATTGTTTTGTAGCCAAACACCCTGTTTTTTCATCATAAGGTAGTGTTTCTAATTGAATGCCCTGTGGTCGCACGAGTGCTTCTAATACTTTGTGATAATGTGGATGCAAGTTACCGGCAACTAATATACGAGAATGATTGGCTTCTGTATTCGCACGCACTGCCATTAAGACCGCTTCACCCAATGCCGAAGCACCATCATATAAAGAAGCATTGGAAACTTCCAATCCCATCAAATTAGCCATCATCGTTTGATATTCATAGAGTAACTGCAAAGTACCTTGACTCGCTTCTGCTTGATAAGGGGTATAGGCAGTTAAAAATTCGCCGCGGCTAGCAATTTGCCATACGGCGGCGGGAATATGATGTTCATATGCACCGGCACCTAAGAAACAAGCTAATCCACTGTCTTTTTCGGCGCGTTGTTTCATGTCACGCGTCATTTCCATTTCCGT